>NZ_LZHK01000091.1:0-4796 GCF_001690415.1 Gilliamella sp. Imp1-1 | reverse complement strand
GCCAAGGAATACCGGTTCTCATTCGGAAAAGGATCCCTTCAAACGTCATCCGATGCTCGGATTTATTATAAACTCGGCCGGTATTTTTCATTATTTGTAGTAGCTTTTCCCACCGTTTATCTGTTAGCATTGTTCTTGGCATGATGAATCGAGTTATGGTTGTTTTTGGCTGAATTATTATAACTCACATCATGCCGTCTAAAAAATAATCATGAAAGATCAACACGCCCTAACAACTGCAAATTTACCAAATATGGTTAAAGTAGTTGGTATGCCAGATCTTCATCCAGGAAAAGGCTATCCTATTGGGGCGGCTTATTTAAGTCGTGAAATCATTTACCCTGCTTTAATTGGCAGTGATATTGGTTGTGGTATGGGATTTTGGCAAACAGAAATTAATATTGCCAAACTAAGCGTAGATAAACTAGAACGGCAAATCGGCAATATTGATCAACCAGATATACGGCACAAATATAATCTTGGCACAATTGGCGGTGGTAACCATTTTGCTGAATTACAAAAGGTTAGTAAGATTTTTGATGAACAGTTATTTAATCATTATCAACTTAATGCTAAAAAATTATTTTTATTAGTACATAGTGGTTCAAGAGGATTAGGACATCAAATTTTACAAAATCAAATATCATGCTTTGGTTATCAAGGTTTGCCTGAAAATAGTCCAGAAGCATTAAACTATCTAACTAAACACGACAACGCCGTGGCGTTTGCAACATTAAATCGCCAAACTGTTGCTGAAAGATTAATGAAAAATCTGAATACACAAGGGACAGAAGTGTTAAATGTGTGCCATAACTTTCTGGAAAAAGTAACGTTTTCGAAACAAAACTATTGGTTACATCGTAAAGGAGCCTCTTCAGCTACGGATGAACTAGTGATTGTGCCAGGATCGCGAGGGGATTATAGCTATTTAGTCAAACCAATAAAGAGTGAAGACCTACTTATGTCATTAGCTCATGGCGCAGGGCGTAAATGGCGACGAACCGATTGTAAAGGTAAGTTAGATAATCGTTATTCAATGCAAGAGTTAAAAAGAACTAAATTAGGTACTCGCATAATTTGTGAAGATAGTCGCTTAATTTATGAAGAAGCCCCACAAGCATATAAATCAATCGATAGTGTGATTGAGTCTATGCAACAAGTCAATATTGTTAAAGTCATTGCACAGCTTACGCCAATATTGAACTATAAAACACAAGGAGGTCATTAATGGCATTACTCTTTTTTTCATCTGCCAGAGGACCTGCCGAGTGCACTTTAGCTGTTTCCAAAGCAGTAACAAAATTCTTAGATGAGGCAAGACAATTATCGGTAACAACCGAAATTGTCGAAAACGTATTGGGTGATAACCCCAATACTTTTCGATCAGTCCTTATTTCGGTTGAAGGTTTACAAAGTGAACAATTAATTCAACGTTGGCTTGGAACCATACAATGGATTTGTCAAAGTCCATATCGACCAATGCATAAACGTAAGAATTGGTTTATCGGTACTACTTGCCTAAAAAATCCCTCGCAAATAGTGGATAGTAGCATTGAATTTACGACTATGAAATCATCAGGTGCAGGTGGCCAGCATGTCAATAAAACCGAATCAGCAGTAAGAGCAACACATCTTGCGACGGGGATTAGTGTTAAAGTACAAACAGAACGAAGTCAACATGCCAATAAACGGTTAGCTAAATTATTACTAGCCCATAAACTCGCCGAATACGAAGCAAATACACATCAACAACATAAGGCCACGCGCCAACAATTTCATTACTCGGTGCCAAGAGGTAATAGTAGTTTAGTATTTTACGGTGAAAAATTTAGCGAAAAAAGACACTAACCATGTTACTAATATAAAGTTTTATTATTTATATGAATAATAAAACTTTATTTACAAGCACTATAAATAAAAGGCATTTAAAACATTAATATACACTTCATGTTACATAGTAATAAATAATTAAACATAATTTATATGGAATATTGATACTTTATAAATCCCAAATGTATCAATATTCTATTTTTATCATTATAATTACCTTTCACCCTATATGCTCACTTAATATATTGCATTAATTATTAAAGGAAATAAATCAATAATGTTACTTAATAGCAATCAAAAATTAGGCATATTTTGTCTTACACTGTTTTCGGTTAGTTTCATTATCTTAATGCAAGTGCATTTAATGCCAGCAGTAATTGCAGGCTTATTAACCTATACGTTAACACAAAAATTAGATGATTTTTTATCACAAAAAATGCTACGTTTTAGCCATAGGTCAAAATTAATTTCGGTATTGGTACTTACAACTTTAATTATTGGCATTTTTATTGGTGGCTTTTGGTATTTATTTGCTTGGTTTGTTGATATGGCCAAGCATCCAACCGAAACATTAACAAATTTGAAATTACTGGTCAACAATGTAATCAGCAGTCTACCAACAAGTATTACCCATTATTTACCTGATGATCTAGATGAAGTTAAATCAACTATAATGACTTACCTTAAAGATCATGTGTTTTATCTACAATCTATTATTAAAAAAGTGTTTCATGATTTAATTATATTAATTGTAGGAATGATCATTGGATTAATTCTGGGTTATAAAGAAAATCAACGCAACGCTGATCATAATCAAATTACACAAAGGCCATTGACTAAAGCCTTGAAAACTAGCCTAAACCGATTAGTAGTGGTTTTCCAATATGTAGCTATCTCTCAAGTTGTGATTGCATTATTTAATACCGTAATGACGGCGATTTTACTATTTATTATTCTGCCCGTGTTTGGTATTCATTTGCCATTTAGTAAAAGTTTAGTGCTAGCAACATTTATTTTTGGTCTAATTCCAATTATTGGAAACCTGATTGTCAATACAATAATCTTTTTTGTCGCATTTACCGTATCATTTTCTGTTTCAATAATAATTATTGTTTATTTAATTTTAATCCATAAAATGGAATATGTACTTAATGCTAAAATTGTCGGAACAAAAATCCATGCTGGTATCTGTGAATTACTAATTGCGATGCTATTTTTAGAAACTCTTTTTGGTGTGATTGGTTTAATTTTTGCGCCTATTTTTTATGCGTTTATAAAATTATCACTAAAAGAATTACGAATTATTTAAATCTATTCAAATTAAGATTTGTATAAATTGATAGTTATCTGATTGTTATAAAATAGATTTTCATAGTAAAAAATAAGTTAATTTATTAGCACATAGTCAAAACTTTAAAATCACCAAAATTGTTCAGATAAACCATTAATTTTATTGAAGCTTATGTTTAATGTTTTTAAATAAATCAAACATTTATAGACTGACTATTTTTTATTACACCGATTTTGGATTAAAAAGAGCGCTTTTGTTATTTAATAACCGCTGCTTAATAACAAAAGCGCACATACGTTGTCTGCTTCAGCCCCTCTGCAACTCAAAAATGGAGAGATAAACAGCTAAGGTGTGCGTCGTCCTTGCCACACATGCCAAGGTCGCCACCCGCCATGTGTACTGCTAAGAAACCATTTTTCATCCAAACAAGGGATACTGGTCAAATAAGCAGAACCTACAAAACCCGCATCGGGGATAAAGAATGTGTCTATCATTCCCCACTCTGTGAAAAATCCTACTCCTATTCGTCGTTGATAATGATTACCACTTGATGATGGTGTAGCGCCGACAGAGCCTTTACACCAATCGCCTTCCCATATACCCAAACAGACTGAGTTCGTTAGATCCTTTACTTACGGCACTCAATAGCCTAAGTATCTACACCACGTTTCTGTATTAGATTAGTATTAAGGATAAACGCAAATACCACCATTAGAACTAGGAACCCAATCTGATTTTAGATTTTTAACAGTACCACTGCCCGATTCTACGAAGAAATCGCTATCGCTAGTCCAATAGTTACCACGGCGGGAAAAGCCTGCACTATCGTACATAGTCAAGGTTCCCCATTCCGTTATGAGTCCTGATCCTATATTGCGTAGTACATCATTACGGCGTGACTGTGGTGAAGCGCCGTCTATTCCATTTCTACAAGGAAAATTGTCGTATCTGGGGTTACCTACGCCGCATTTCGCATTGGTCAGATCTTTTACTCTTGGCATACGATAACCTATCGCATTACACCATGCGGTTTGCTCAGATTGGTTACCCATTTTATCACCACGATGGACAAACCACTGCTTCAATATAAAACTATACTTTAATACCTCACCAGATCTATTTCTACCCACTAATTCAAATGTTTGCGGCAAATGTGGCTTACGAACTGGACTTGGATTATTGGAGTTTCTTTGAGCATGATTTGCTGATGGACCTGTTAAAATAACGCGTATAAATGTACTTTTTTTAAAAATAGTTCTTGTACTACAGGAAGGCATAAAACTTTCCAGAGTACTGCAAACCTCATAAAACCAAGACTCATTCCTTGGTATACTTGTCACTGTGGCAGTTGGTATGTCCACACTTTTTAGTACCAAAAAGATAAGGTCATCGATTTCTTTTGTATTCAATCGGCGACTGGTAATTTAATGTTGAATGAAGTCGATTATAATTAAACCAATCCACATAGTGATTAAATTCCAATTTAAGTTGCGCCAGTGAATCAAAAATAGTATTTGACACAAATTCTGTTTTCACTGCTTTGAATGTGCTTTCTGCAATTGCGTTATCATAGGGGCAGCCTTTGCGACTTAAGGACCGTTTAATTCCAAATGCTGTTAAACATTCATCAATCAAATGATTATCAAACTCTTTTCCTCTATCAGAATGAAACAAC
>NZ_LZHK01000090.1:0-23398 GCF_001690415.1 Gilliamella sp. Imp1-1 | reverse complement strand
TTTGAGTTTCTTTTTATCTCTCGACTTATTGTCGAAGGATGTCTATTGAGTAGCTGGGCTATCTCTTTTTTATTCTTTCCGGCTTGTAATAATACGAAAATCTGGTATCTTTCCTTCCTAGAAAGGTGATTATAATACATAGCAATCTCCAAACTGTGGTGGTGCGAAGGTGCTAGTATAAATCACCTTTCTACTTTCTTCACTCCACCGTGTTTAAAATTGCACTTCATGTTTGAATCCAGGATTTTTGCTAAAAAGATATGTTTTTTTGTTAAAAATAGCAGGGTTTAATCAAAGATTAATTTTGTCGATGTGAATCGTTTGTTTTCCATTTCAGAAATAAGAAAAATTTGTTATATTCATTACATAATAAGCAATAATATAGCAAATATTCTCAATTTGTTATTAATAAATATATCACCAGAGGTTTTTTTTATGAGCGGTTCATTACCGAGCGAAACAGATAATCGTCCATCTAATTTTATTCGCCAAATTATTGATGCTGATTTAGCAGCAGGAAAATATAAAACTACGCACACACGTTTTCCTCCAGAGCCTAATGGTTATTTACATATTGGTCATGCTAAATCAATATGTTTAAATTTTGGTATTGCGCAAGATTATAAAGGTAAATGTAATTTACGTTTTGACGATACCAATCCGACTAAAGAAGATATAGAGTATGTTGAGTCGATTAAAGAAGATGTCCGTTGGTTAGGGTTTGAATGGGATGGTGAAATTTGTTACTCATCTGACTATTTCGACCAATTATATGAATATGCTATTGAGCTAATCAATAAGGGACTTGCTTATGTTGACGAGCTTTCAGCTGATGAAATCCGTGAATATCGAGGAACACTTACTCAACCGGGTAAAAATAGCCCTTATCGTGATCGTAGCATCGATGAAAATTTAGCGCTTTTTACCCAAATGAAAGAGGGAAAATTTGCCGAAGGAAAAGCATGTCTGCGTGCTAAAATTGACATGGCATCACCATTTATTGTGATGCGAGATCCAGTATTATATCGTATTAAATTTGCAGAACATCACCAAACAGGTAATAAATGGTGTATTTACCCAATGTACGATTTCACCCACTGTATTTCTGATGCGATCGAAAATATTACCCATTCACTTTGTACACTTGAATTCCAAGACAATCGCCGTTTATATGACTGGGTATTAGATAATATTACAATCGAGGCACGGCCTCATCAGTATGAATTTTCAAGATTAAATCTTGAATATGCGATTACTTCAAAACGTAA
This sequence comes from Gilliamella sp. Imp1-1, assembly GCF_001690415.1. Lineage (NCBI taxonomy): Bacteria > Pseudomonadati > Pseudomonadota > Gammaproteobacteria > Orbales > Orbaceae > Gilliamella > Gilliamella sp. Imp1-1. Next base: position 22,130 of record NZ_LZHK01000090.1, on the reverse strand, counting down.
ATTAAATTTACTTGTGTCAGAAAAGATTGTTGATGGTTGGGATGATCCGCGTATGCCGACTGTTTCAGGCTTACGTCGTCGTGGTTATACACCAGCTTCGATCCGTGAATTTTGTCGTCGAATTGGTGTGACAAAACAAGAAAATACCGTAGAAATGAGTACTCTTGAGTTTTGTATTCGCGAAGATCTTAACGAAAATGCGCCTCGTGCTATGGCGGTGCTTAATCCGGTTAAAGTTGTCATTGAAAACTTCTCGGATACTATTGATGAAGTGCTTAGTATGCCAAATCATCCAAATCGTCCTGAACTGGGTCATCGAGAAGTCACTTTCACTCGTGAAATCTATATTGATCGTGCGGATTTTCGAGAAGAAGCCAACAAAAACTACAAACGCTTAGTATTAGGTAAAGAAGTGCGATTGCGTAATGCCTATGTGATTCGAGCAGATCGAGTAGAAAAAGATGCCGAAGGTAATATTCAAACGATTTATTGTAGTTATGATCCAGCAACCTTAAATAAAAATCCTGAAGATGGTCGTAAAGTCAAAGGTGTAATTCATTGGGTTTCAGCTAAATTTGCAAAACCAGCCGAAATTCGCCTGTATGATCGTCTATTTAATACGCCAAATCCAGGTGCAGCAGAGGACTTTTTATCAACCATTAATCCTACTTCGTTAGTGATTAAGCAAGGTCTTGTTGAACCAAGTTTACAAAAAGCTCAGGCGGGGAAAGCTTATCAATTTGAACGAGAAGGTTATTTCTGTTTAGATAGCAAGTTTGCAACTGAAGATAAGCTAGTGTTTAACCGAACCGTAGGGTTAAGAGATAGCTGGAACGAAGCGTAATTTAATATGCTACAATTCGCCGACTTAAGTCGGCGAATGTTCGTTACCACAATGACTTAAGCCAAAATCAAAGCCTTTTATTGTCTCTATCATCTTATCTAATTAAAAATTATCAGTATTTAGATGTGTGGTGCACTCAATAAAGTAAATTTCTATTAAGTGCTTCTTTCTAGTCATTTTTATATTTTAGCTTTCATTTTTATGACTTTTTAACTTCGTTAAGTAATTTTAATGCAATAATAATTAATATGATAGCGCCAATAACTAAGCTAACCCAAATTAACCATTTAGGTAAAATTGAATCTCTTGTCGGATCATTATTTGCTTGGGATAATACTTTTTGACCTGCTAGTTTAATATTTTCACCAACAAAGGCTTGTGGTACATCAACTACAGATATTGAATCTGAAAGTAATGCTTTTTCACTTAACGATGCAGACATTGCTTTTGCTGATCCCCAAGCTAGAATGAAGGGACCATTATTGGCGCTATTAAAAACAACACTCATGCGATTGCGGTAAGCTGTTAGTTGTGGTGCTTCATCAAAGCTTGCGTTGATGGCTTTAATTTTTAATTGTTTAATAATTAATCCAGCACTGATATGTTGGCTATGATCATTGCTATCTAAGTTTCGAATAATATAGTCATCAAGTTTATGCCATGTTTTATCTTTGTCATCGGTTTTATAATAGATGCTAGTAGGTAAAACCATACGTGGGTTTTGTAGCTTAATTGATAACTCTCTAACTGGTTGAGGTGATGGTAACTGATAAGTTGCTTCTTGACCATCTGATGATATTAGTTCGAAGTTAATTGGGAAAAGAGCTAATTTTGGTGTTTCTTTTCTTGAAGTAAATTCAATTTTTTTGACGTTAGGAATAGTGGATTGATCTGACTTTAATAATAAAATCCAATAGCGTGCTTTGTAATTAGTGTTTGTTGGTATATCAATTGTATTTACTCTAAGTGACTGATTACTATTGTTATCAGTCAAAGACATCATTGGAACATTATTGAGTGCAGTTTGCCAATTACTTAAATCTTGGCTATAAAGCAATTTAGCAATTGCTTGCCAATTTTGATTTTCAGCTACATCAAAATCAATGGATAAACGGCTTATGGCTTGTTCTAACTTTACATCTTCGGGAATTTGCAATAAATACCTTGCGTTATAGTCACCTTGGCTATTTGCTTTATCGAGATAAATTTGAATATCTTTATTATTGATATTGATATTATACTGTTCAATCGCCATTTTGCTTTGATCTTCATCTTCGTTTTGATTTAACGCGTAAATAGCTACTGGGAAAGTTTGATTATTATCACTTTGCTGATAAACATTGACTAATGCATAAGGTACAGGCTGACCTTTTTGGTTAAAAATGCGAATATCATCTAATGAACTTGATAATGTTTGTGTATAAACATCATGAGTCAGTTCTATTCTGCTATACATGCTAGTATCGTTGGAGATATCAATCATGGCACCATAGGCATACTGGTTAGTTTTGTCTATCGCTTGGCTAAATCCACTTATTAATAACAGCGAACTCAATAAAAATTTTTTCATAATTTTTTATCCATAATAATCAATAACATTCATGAATTTTTATTTATTGTTATATTAAACTGAATGATATTATCAGAATGATTTCTGAAAACGTCATTGTTAAACTTAAACCTATTTTTTATAGTGTATTTATTCATCAGTATCATCATTTTTTAACTTAGGCGGTAATGGTGCTAGATACCCAATTAACAGCATTAATAACGCAACACCAATAAAGGCAAATGCACGAAGTAATCCATCAAGCTCACGAATATCTACAAATATTAATTTAATAATAACGATCACTTGAATAAATTCACCGCTATACCATATTTTCCGAAGTGAATAACGGTGTCCAATAGTCACCAATATTACTGCAGTTAACATCCAAAGTAATGATGCAGTCATTTGGACAATATTATTGTGCCATAAAGAATTAGCTGTCCAAGATATGTCAAATATTTGGCTTAAGCAGCGTAAAACGATACTGTTTCCCCAGAAAAAGGTTAAAACAATTAAAGGCACTAGAACCATATTAGGTAATGGTATTTTAAAGTTTGCAAGATTCATTATCCTACTATTTAGTTGTAAATGGTTTATTGCAAGTTTTAACCAAACGCTAAACATCATTAAAGCAAAGATTGCACTTTCTTCAAGTGGATTAATGATAGGAACATAATTCCAATAAATGATTTGACCACTCATACCAAGCCCAATTATTAAATAAAATCCTAAATAGATAACAATAGGTAATAAGCCTATCATCCAATAAGATTTAATTAATGATATTGTGGTCATAATTTGGCGTTTAATCAGTATATAAAATAGTAGAATAATGCTGCTTGCAATAGTTGCAGTTACACTCCATTTTATTACTTCGTATCCCCATGGTAATTGATTAAGTAAATGAGTAGATTCTCGTGTTATCCAGTATAAAATCATCCAAAATAAACTGATGTGTAACATATCAAATAAACGATAAGTATTTTGTTTATTTATTTTAAAACTACGATTTACAATACTGTTTGTGATAAGTGCCTTTCCAATATGTAAATAATAGTAAGCACTAACAAAGGCTATGATCCAAACCACGCTCCAAATGCCGGAGTTTAATAAATAGTAGGATTCGGCATAACTTTTAAATAAAGCTAGTAATATCATTAGCCATAAGGTTAACCCAGAATAACAGAGCTGATGCCAATTGATTTTTTTCCCAACGATATACCATAGCCATGAAGAAAAAGTGAAGCATAATAAAATTGGTAATACTTTTGGTGTTGTATTGTCAATATGTAAATAAATACTTGATAAAATCCATATTACCCAAAATACAACAGCAATAGCAATAAACATCGTTTTAGGTAAATTATTTATATTAATTCTACGATCATAGCAATGCCATAAACAGGCATTTACTAGTAAAATGGTACTTATAATACCAAGTAGTAGTGTAATTGAGCTCGGATTTAATTGTTCATATTCGAAAGATATACAAGCGGAAACAATACCAAATAATGTAATTGCGACACCTAATAAAGCAGTACGATAATGTTTTTGCGAAAGCATAATCCAACTTAATGCTGTTCCTTCAAATAACCAAATTGTGGCAGTCCAATTGGCACTAAAGGCAAGTGGAATAGCCAACGTACTAAATGATAGACCAATGGCCAAGCCATAAAGCGAGATTTTTTTTGCTGAAGATTTCAATAAGCGCAGAATGAAATAAGAGCCAAAAATATAAAATAGACCAAATGCCAATGATGAAAATGCAGGTCCGAATTCCCACTGATTGGTAATAGAATATTGTAATGCAAAACCAGATAACGGTGTGCCAAATAGTAAAATTAAATCAATAGCATTTTGATTATGTTCTTTATTAAAACATCGAACCGAGAATAAAACAGCTAAAATACCATAAATTAACATATTAGCGATGATAAATATTTGGCATTCAATGTAAAACTCAGGGCAGAAATTACTCATTCCCCATAGTAGAGATATTACAAAGGTGAATAAAAATCCTAATAAATTAAGTATTCGCCAAGACTGCCAGATGCTAACAACTAAAATAGCACTGGAAATCATCAAATAATAACTAAATAAAGCAATATGATTGTCTGAACCATTGGATAGTAAAATCGGTGTCACATAACCGCCGATACTGGCTATAATTGCTAAGCTCATAGCTCTTTGCAAAATGGAAAATAAAATGCTTGTTGAGCAAATGATTAACAAAATAGTAAACGTCATTAACATAGGTACAAGTTCGTATAACCTATAGGCGGCAAATATGGTCAGATATAAAACAGCAAAGGCACCGCCTTGTAGTATTAAGGCGTAGATTTCTCGTTTATGTCTTAATTTCCAACCGATTCCTAATAAAACAAAACCTAATACTAAGGTTCCTAAGATCCTGACCTCAGGTGAAATATAATCATGTTCAATACTGTATTTAAATAGATAGGTTAGACCTAAAAATAAGATCACAATAGCAATTTTGGCAATTACATTGCCTTTAATTAACCAATTAAAAAAAATAAATAACGGATTGGGTTCAGTACTTGTAACTGGTCTGTATTGTGGGTTAAATGGATCTGTTGTTTGTGATGTAGTTTCATCAAGATTGATTTTTTCTTGTTCTGGAGTTTCTATCGCCAGAGATTCGCTAGCTAATGTTGGTAACTCTTCTTCCTGACTGAGTTCTTGATATTGAGAATCGGGTTGTTCTACTGTTACTGAATCAAGTTGCATATTTTCTTGTAACAGAGCGGGGGCATTTTGCTCATTAAGTTGCAAAAGTCCATCGTTTAAATGGTTATTATTAGCTGCACAAGGTAAAGAAATTTCGGTTGGAGGCTCTATTTGAACAGCAATATCCGATGTTTCTTCAGTAGTATTGCTATTTGAATATTCAAATTGCGAATTAGTATTATCGTGCTCAATATCCTCTTTTTCATCTGAATTTTCTGAATAATTAATTGGCTCGGACGTCGTTTTATGAATTAAATTGGAATTTTCTTCTAACTCAACCGAGCTATTTTGCTGATAAAGTTGTTCTTTGAGTGATAAAAGGGTTTCTTGTACCTCTGTTAACTGAATTCTTAACCGGACAATTTGATCTTTCAAACTAGAAAGATTAATAAATGCCACTATAATTATTACTATTGCGAAGAATAAGAAATAAAAAAGAAATTCCATACCAATTTTTCCTTATATTTTTTATTTCATGATCACTTATTTGTTTTTATCGTTAATTAAAATATTAAGTTAGTATTTTGCTGATGAACAGTAAATCAGTAATTAATCAATAAATCAATATGTTTGAATAAACTATCATTAGAGTAACTTGATAATAATTTGTTTTTTTATTTAGAATTTTAGTTAATTGAAATTTATTTGCTAAAATTTAACAGTTAAATGAAATATAAAAGCTCTAGTACTAAATATCTTATAAATGCTTGATTTTACTAAAAACGCTTAAATAGAAAAATTCAATAAAATCAATACTCTACCTGAATGATTTTAGAGTAAAAAACTTTTTCATAATACTGCAAGGTCAATATACCTACCTTATTCCTGTATCAAAATATCCTAACCCTCATACTTAATTCATTTCACTTACCAAAATAGATCCAATTCTTAGTAAAAAAGAATTATATATCATAATGATTTTATTTTTCTTTTTGGTTATTTCTTTTGGTTAAAAAACAGAATTTTTATCTATCTCCTGATTAACTGTATTTAATATAGCCACATCGTGCGCTTTCTTTTATAATATTGTCTTATTTCTTCTCTATTTTTAGCTTAAAAAGAGTAATTTTTATGAAAATTTTAGCTGGCTGCTCTGCGTTATCTCCATTTCGTATTAGTAAAATCTTATCTGCTTGTTGTAAGAAATCTATCCCTGTTATCAATATTGAAGCCCAATACCTGCATTTTGTTGATTTGGCAGGCGAATTGACGGCTGAACAACAGTTAACGTTAGATAAATTATTACAATACGGTCCAAAAAATGCACAAATCAATGTTAAACAAACGGCTAGCAAGCAACTCTTTTTAGTGGCGCCAAGAGTGGGAACGATTTCGCCTTGGTCATCAAAAGCAACTGATATTGTACATAATTGCGGTTTACCACAGATTCGCCGTATTGAGAGGGGGATTGCTTATTATGTGCAAGTAAGTTCAGAATTAACCGATTGTCAAAAAAACGATTTTATAGCATTAATTCATGATCGCATGATGGAAGCGGTCTTTAGCCATGTTGATCAAGCCGAGCAGTTATTTCATGTTGAATCACCTGCGCCAGTGACAACCATTGATTTATTAGGTCAAGGTCGTGCTGCATTAGATGAGGCTAATCTTAAATTAGGTTTGGCGTTAGCATCTGATGAGATTGATTATTTAGTTGAGAACTTTAAAAAACTAAATCGTAATCCTACTGATATTGAACTTTATATGTTTGCACAAGCCAATTCCGAGCATTGTCGTCACAAAATTTTTAATGCCGATTGGGTTATTGATGGGGTAAAGCAGCCTAAATCACTGTTTAAGATGATCAAAAATACTTTTGAACACACTCCTGATTATGTTTCGTCCGCTTATAAGGATAATGCCGCAGTGATGGACGGTTCAATCGTTGGGCGCTTTTTTGCGGATAATGAGAATAAAACCTACTGCTATCATCAAGAATATGCAGATATTTTAATGAAAGTTGAAACACATAATCATCCAACAGCAATATCACCTTGGCCGGGTGCGGCAACGGGCAGTGGAGGTGAGATTCGTGATGAAGGTGCAACTGGTCGAGGTGCTAAACCTAAAGCTGGTTTAGTAGGGTTTTCAGTTTCTAATTTACGTATTCCTAATTTTGAACAACCTTGGGAGCAAAATTTTGGTAAGCCTGATCGCATTGTGAGCGCCTTTGATATTATGATGGATGGCCCTTTAGGTGGTGCGGCGTTTAATAATGAATTTGGGCGTCCGGCTTTGTTAGGGTATTTCCGTACTTATGAAGAAAAGGTTAATAGCCATAATGGCGAGGAGCTTCGAGGTTATCATAAACCGATTATGTTAGCTGGTGGTATGGGTAATATTCGCCGTGAACATATCCAAAAAGGTGAGTTTCCAGCTGGCTCTAAACTGATTGTTTTAGGTGGTCCTGCTATGAATATTGGCTTAGGTGGCGGGGCGGCTTCGTCTATGGCGTCGGGTCAGTCTGATGCTGATTTGGATTTTGCTTCTGTTCAGCGTGATAATCCTGAAATGGAGCGCCGTTGTCAGGAAGTTATCGATCGCTGTTGGCAACTTGGTGAAGATAATCCTATCTTATTTATTCATGATGTTGGTGCTGGAGGTTTGTCTAATGCAATGCCTGAACTTGTTAGCGATGGTGGGTGTGGTGGTCAGTTTGAGCTTCGTAAAATACTTAGCGATGAACCAGGTATGTCACCACTAGAAGTTTGGTGTAATGAATCACAAGAACGTTATGTGCTTGCGATTCATCCCGATAAATTGGCATTATTTACTGAACTTTGTCAGCGTGAGCGTGCACCTTATGCGGTGATTGGTCAGGCAACAGCCAATAAGGCGGTTACCTTGCATGATGAGCATTTTAATAATCATCCCATCGATTTGCCATTAGATGTGCTACTTGGTAAAACGCCTAAAATGCAACGTGATGTTAAAACTCACCAAGCACATGGTGATAATTTTTCAACTTCTGAAATTAATTTATATGATGCGGTCAAACGCATTCTACATTTGCCAACCGTTGCCGAAAAGACCTTTTTAATTACCATTGGCGATCGTTCAGTGACGGGTATGGTTGCTCGTGATCAAATGGTCGGGCCTTGGCAAGTACCGGTTGCTGATTGTGCTGTGACTACTGCAAGTTTGGATAGTTATTATGGTGAAGCTATGTCAATTGGTGAACGTGCGCCAGTTGCGTTACTTAATTTTGCCGCATCAGCAAGGCTTGCAGTTGGTGAGGCAATTACTAATATTGCCGCAACCAATATCGGTAATATCAAACGGATTAAGCTTTCAGCTAACTGGATGGCAGCGGCAGGACATCCGGGCGAAGATGCTGGTCTTTATGAGGCCGTTAAAGCTATTGGTGAAGAGTTATGCCCAGCTTTAGGGCTTGCTATTCCTGTTGGTAAAGATTCGATGTCCATGAAAACGACATGGCAACAAGATGGTGAGCAACAAACCATGACTTCACCATTATCATTGGTGATTTCGGCATTTGCGCGTGTTGAAGATGTGCGTAAAACAGTGACACCACAATTGCGTACTGATCAGGATAATACTTTATTGTTGGTTGATTTATCGAAAGGCCATCAAGCACTAGGAGCCACCGCACTAGCCCAAGTGTATCGTCATTTAGGGCAAAAAACAGCGGATGTCCATGATCCTAAAGAGCTGCTTGCTTTTTATAATGCGATTCAGGCTTTAGTAAGCCAAAATGCTTTGCTTGCTTATCATGATCGTTCTGATGGTGGACTGTTTGTGACATTGGCCGAAATGGCTTTTGCTGGACATTGTGGTATTGATGTAGATATTGCCTCGTTAGGTCATGATGTGATTGCTTCGTTATTTAATGAAGAATTAGGCGCAGTTATTCAAGTAGCTAATAATCGTTTAGATGATGTGATGGCTTGCTTTAAGCAGTTTGGCTTATCCCATGCGGTTCATGTTCTTGGTAGTGCTAAAACTGGTCAACAAATTATTATGCGTGATAACTCGGCTACAGTATACAGTGAATCACGCTTAACCTTGAGAACATGGTGGGCGCAAACGACATGGCAAATGCAACGTTTACGTGATAATCCTGAATGTGCAGATCAAGAACATCAAGCTAAACAAAATGAAGATGATCCAGGATTAAATGTGCAGCTAACTTTTGATCTGCAAGCCGATATTGCTGCGCCTTATATTGCCAAAGGTACAAAACCTAAAGTGGCCATTTTGCGTGAACAAGGTGTTAACTCGCATGTCGAGATGGCAGCAGCATTTGATAGAGCAGGCTTTCAAGCAATCGATGTACATATGACAGATTTACTTTCTGGTCGAATTACACTTAGTCAATTTAGTACACTGGTTGCTTGTGGTGGCTTCTCTTATGGCGATGTTTTAGGAGCAGGTGAAGGTTGGGCTAAATCTATTTTATTTAATAAAAAAGTGCGTGATGAGTTTGAACGATTCTTCCATCGCAAAGATACTTTATCGTTAGGGGTTTGTAACGGTTGTCAGATGATGTCGAATCTTAAAGATCTAATTCCGGGAGCGGATTTGTGGCCTCGTTTTGTTCGTAATTCGTCAGAACGTTTTGAAGCCCGCTTTAGTTTAGTGCAAATTCAATCAAGCCCTTCGTTGCTATTTACTGATATGGCTGGTTCGCATATGCCAATTGCTGTTTCACATGGGGAAGGACGTGTTGAAGTGGGTGATGATGTTCATCTAAGCCGTTTAGAGGCATCAGGATTAATTGCCGTACGTTATATTGACCATTTTGGCAAAGTAACACAGCAATACCCTGCTAACCCAAATGGTTCGCCAAACGGTATTACTGCAGTGACATCTCAAGATGGGCGGGCAACTATTATGATGCCACATCCAGAACGGGTATTTAGAACAGTAACTAATTCATGGCATCCTGATAACTGGGGTGAAGATAGCCCTTGGATGAGAATATTCCGTAATGCTCGTAAGCAATTAGGTTAAATAAAACAAAGATCGCCGACAATGGTGTCGGCGATATGTTTATCTGTTGAGTAGTTTAAGCAGTAACTGAGTGCTTTTGTCTTTCGATAAGTGGCTGCGCTAAAACGTGCTCCATTTTTCGTAATAGCTCGTCTGTTTCTTCCCAGTTAATACATGCGTCAGTCACAGATACGCCATATTTAAAGTTTTCTGGTAGTTGTTCGGAAGGCTGATTTCCTTCAAATAAGTTACTTTCAATCATTACACCAATAATTGAATTATTGCCTTTTTCTATTTGCTCGATAATGGAATTAGCAACAATAGGTTGATTTCTATAATCTTTATTTGAATTTGCATGGCTACAGTCAACCATTAAGTTAGGTAACAATCCTGCCTTTTTCATTTGTGTTTCGCACAATGCGACATTTTCAGCATCATAATTTGGTGTTTTACCGCCACGCAAAATAACATGTCCATGAGAATTGCCAGTTGTTTGTAAAACCGTTACTTGTCCTTTTTGGTTAATTCCTACAAAACGATGAGGCATAGAGGCTGATTTCATGGCATTAATTGCAACATCTAAACTGCCATCAGTTCCATTTTTAAAACCAACAGGCATTGATAGGCCAGATGCCATTTCTCGATGCGTTTGTGATTCAGTAGTTCTTGCCCCGATTGCAGACCAACTAATTAAATCGCCAATGTATTGTGGTGTGTTGGGATCTAGTGCTTCAGTTGCAATAGGCAAGCCAATTTGAGTAATATCAAGCAGTAATTTACGGGCTTTTTTTAGTCCATGCTCAATATCAAATGAGCTATCCATGTGAGGATCGTTAATCATACCTTTCCAACCAACAGTGGTTCTTGGTTTTTCAAAATAAACACGCATGACAATAAATAAGTGATCCTTAACTTCGTCTGATAGTCTTTTTAATTTATGCGCATACTCAATTGCAGCAACAGGATCATGAATAGAGCAAGGACCACATACAATAAGTAAGCGGTGATCACGTCGTTCTAAGATATCCACAACAGTTTGGCGTGATAAGGCAATTTGATTTTCTAAATCATGAGAAAGAGGGTAAAGCTGTTTGATTTCTTCAGGTGTGATTAACATATGTTCGTCTCTGATTCGAACATTATTTAAAGTATCTTTTAACATTTTATTTTCCTTGTTAAAATCATTTATATTTTTATATGTAAAATAACAATTACACAAACAATTATTATGTAAACACAAAATTACACAATAGTAAATGGAATTTTTATTATTTATCCAATCATAATTGTTTTATGATTTGTTATTTAATTATAAATTTAGTTTAAAAAGTTAGTGTAATGACAATTTAAGCAAATGTTGTAATAAAATGTTTACATCTTTATAGCGGGTTTTTGATGGCTATTTTATGTTATGAAAGCATAATATTCTGCTGATGATAAGGCGTTATTTGGGTTATGTATATTTATTGGAAGTTTTAATGATTACTTTGATATTAAGTGACATAGCTGAAAAATATTTACGCTCTGCTACTTTACCAGCTAACTTAGCCGCATGATTATATATTTTTAGGCAATGTATTCAAACAAGCCAATTTTGTTGTTACCATTCTCCCATTAACAAAAAAAACTATTCAACTATTCACAAAAGAAAAATTAGCTTTAATGAAGCCTTCGGCAATACTTATTAATGATGCCTGTGAAAAATAGTTGATCAACAAGCGCCGCTTGAAGTACTAAAAATAAAACGAGCAAAGCCACAGGACTTGATGCATTTGAAATTGAGCCACTACCTACCAATTCCCCTTTTACGACAAACATTTAAAATGTTTTATTATCACATCAAGTCGGCTCTACAACGGCTGAAATGCGATATGTGAAGGCAAAAATATGCTGTTGATAATGTGCAGCATTAAAAGATGAAAAATTTGCTGATAGCTAGACCAACCTTGAAGCTGACTAACTTGTATTCCATTTTAAATTCACCTATAATGCCCTAATATTGTTTTTAGTTACAATTCACAATTGGGGCTGATTCTGGATTCGACGGGATTTGCGAAACCCAAGGTGCATGCCGAGGTGCGGTAGGCCTCGTAAATAAACCGCAAAAAAATAGTCGCAAACGACGAAAACTACGCACTAGCAGCTTAATAACCTGTATAGAGCCTTCTCTCCCTAGCCTCCGCTCGTAGGACGGGGATAAAGAGGAGTCAAACCCAAACGAGATCGTGTGGAAGCCTTGCTTGGGGTGAAAGCATTAAACCTAATCAAGCTAGTCTATCAGTAGCGTGTTTGTTCGCAGCGGGTAGATGAAATTCAAAAACAAACTACGCATGTAGTACCGAGGATGTAGAGATTTCGGACGCGGGTTCAACTCCCGCCAGCTCCACCACCCACCAAGCAAAAATAATCAATAAAATAAATATGATATAAAATAATACTACTGTCTTTCTATACATAAAACCGACTTAAAACAGACTGTATCAGGACATAAAAATGCACGTGTATTTTTTCAAGAGTATTTTGTTGCTACATTATCAACAGCGACGACGATCACAATTACGTGTTCTATCAAACGCAGAAAACACTATATGATATCGCCGATTTTGTGATGCTACATGACGCTGTTGAGTATTGTAAGTTGAAGATTGATAGTGTGTTTTGTTAGTTTATTTTACTAATTATAATTAATTTCTTAAATGAATTCCCCCCAGTTTTATTAATTAAGATGGGGGAAAGGAATTTTATTTAAATTATTGAGTTGAAAGCACAAAGTTGTTTGCTAGTTAAGAAAACATTAATTGTAATAGTCTTTACTTAATCTGACTTTCAAGTTATTTTATAACACAAAAGGAGATTCAGAAATGAATCAAACAGCCAAAATCATAGGACTTTTAGAATTAAAGCACAATGCTCACAGACTTTGCCTGCTCAGCGCCCCAACTTGCGCTGGGGCTTTATTCTTTTTTATATTGTCCTCTCAGGCACCATAACCCCCTTCCGCACCCGAAGGATCAAGAACTAAACGCTAAAAACTAAGGTGTGGTGCAAACAGCACCGAAGGCGTAGGAAGAAGCGTCGGTGCCGCCGACGGAGCCGTGGGACGAGGGAACAAAGAAGCCATTGCTACCGATCGTGTCGCTTGTCCAGCAGGTGTTGTTGAAGAAGCCCGCACCAACGTAGTTGCCCAAGTAGCCCCACTCCGTGAAAAAACCTGCTCCTACATAACGCATGTAACCATTACCACTAGACGACGGCGTGGCACCTACTGCACCAGTACAAGGAGCGTAACTATTCATGCCCCAACCAGAACAAATCGCATTGGTTAAATCCCTTACCCGTGACAAACGATAACCCAAACTATCACACCATGTGCTTTGATTAGAAAGGCTATCTCTTCGAAGTCCCCGATCGACGAACCACTGCCTCAACACAAATCCATACCTAACCTCATTACCTTGACTATCCCTACCAACCAACTCAAATGTCTGTGGCAAAGAAGGACGTCTAAGTGGACTTGGATTATCTGAATTCATCTGAGTACTATCAGCTTTAGGACCATTCAATGTTACCTGCGTGTTTGAGTAAACCCAATTCACCGTTGCTGTTATATCACCACTACCACCATATGTGGTAACAGACCAACTCAACTGACTTGCATCTATCCCAACTATATCCAAATCAAAATACAATCCATCTGCACCTGTTGTTGGAAAATTTAAACCGTAAGATGATGGATTTGTTGACTGAACTAAAAAGCCCTTTGCTGGATTCCACATGCTAGGTGGACCTGCATAATCGCCTGTACCTTCATATAGATTTGGCCTGACCGCACAAATAACGGGCGGTGACGGTAAAGTGATATAATACTCCGCTGTTCCTCCACTAAAAGTACTACTTCTTGGCTCACCATACTGCGTAGCTAAATTCCCTCCAGTACTACTTAAAGTTACCTTATAAGGTGCATTACATATATCTAATGCATCACTACGATTAATGGTATTGCCATCTTTATCCGTTATTGCTAACGATATACTTCCTAATGCAGTAACTCCACCTGCTCCCTGTCCATCCCCATCATCATCGCCCCATTTACCTTGTGCCACTAAGTCATTTATATTTATTGAGTCACTTGATGGCGGAACTATCATTTCAATATCAGCAAAAGTATCCCCTACATTAGATAACTCGATTGGCGAGGTTGGTGATGAAGGATTATTTTGCGGTGTGAATGTTCGACCATCCGATAACTTAATACCTAATAAGTCCTCTATTTTAGTCACTTTAGTAACACCGCCATCAAAGGTTAAATAAGGTGCAGTACCGTGAATGCGCTTAAAAGTCGTGGCTGATAATGCCTGCGATTCTAAGGAGTACGGCAATAACAACAACGGCACTAATGCCAATGGGATTTTTAAAGATAGTTTTGTGGATAATTTCGATAATAATTCGAGAGATAATTTCGATGATATAAATGAGTTTCGTGCAAAAACTTGTCGAATAGGATTATTTGATAAATTTAAGACATAGGTTTGCCAGTGCCTTGTGCCTAAAATGATAATGCATTATGGTCTACCTGTCAAGTAATTATTTGTTTTATTTAGATTTTTATAATTATTTGCTTATTTAATAAGCTTGCTTTCCTATAACGGCGAAAGTATAGCCATTTATAAAATAGTTGGCTAGTTTTTTAGCGGACTTTTTTGTAAAGAAATGTAAAGATGAAAACGATTTGTCTTTATAGACAGGTGAATTTTCTAATTAAAATAAGCTGTTAGTTTTATAATTTTTTGTATTTTGCGGAATGATTAATATTGCTGATAACATCTAAAACACAAACACACCCAACAGCCCAGTTTGGCGTACTAGCTTTACTTCGTTATCGGCATATTTTGATGCTGTGATAAAGCTGGCTGATTAACATTGTAGTGCTATAAGCGTGTTTCTTGCTCTAAAATCGTTCAGGTGGACTATTGATTTTATTGAAATTTTTATTTTTAAATAAACCTAGCGGTTATTGCAGGCTTAGAGGGGGGCTGTGTAATGGTTTCGGATGTTGTCACTGATGTTAATTATTTCCACAAAAGGTCAAAACATTCGAAACCTAGCTAACCTAAATCAAAAATTAAAGCGTTTTTAACCAAGCTTTAACATCGCTACCTAAGCTTTTATGTCGCATTGCGTATTGTACAAATGTTTGTACATAGCCAAGTTTATTACCGCAGTCATGACTACGACCTTTTATGCAATAGGCATCAACACAATCTTCTTCAAGTAACATAGCAATTGCGTCGGTCAATTGAATTTCACCGCCTGCACCTAATGGCGTTTTGGCTAGTAAAGGCCAGATTTTTTCAGATAGAACATAACGTCCAACAACGGATTGGTTTGATGGTGCTTCTTCAACTGATGGTTTTTCAACTACGCTGTACATTTGTGCAACATTACCCGCAGATAGCTCTTGACCACGACAATCAACAATACCGTAAGAAGAAACTAATTCTTTTGGCACGGGCTCTACCATGATTTGGCTATGTTTGGTTTCATGGTAATTTTTGATCATTGCAGCTAAATTATCACTAGCAAGGTCACTTTCGTATTCATCGATAATCACATCAGGTAAAACAACAGCAAATGGTTCATCACCAACTAAAGGATAAGCACATAATACCGCATGACCAAGCCCTTTTGCCAAACCTTGGCGGACGCTAGTTATGGTGACATTTTTAGGTAAAATGCCTTGTACTTCTTGTAATAATTGGCGTTTAACACGCGCCTCTAACATGGCTTCTAATTCAAAACTGGTATCGAAATGGTTTTCAATTGAGTTTTTTGATGAGTGCGTAACAAATATAATTTCAGTTATGCCTGCGGCAATACACTCTTTAACTACATATTGAATAAGTGGCTTGTCAACAACAGGGAGCATCTCTTTTGGAATAGCTTTAGTTGCTGGTAACATACGAGTACCCAAACCTGCAACAGGGATAACCGCTTTTGTTACTTTTCCATTTACTAAATTTTCTAAATTTGATGTCATTTTATTTCCTTAAAACAAATTAACTAATTATGTCGCTATGAGTAATTTCACTATGGCGACCATTAACAAATGTATTTTTGACTCATTCTGACTTTTATATATGAGTAATTCAGCCACTCACTTTTGTGCCTGTCTAATAATTGATAAATCGTTAGATTCAATTAGCAAAGGATTATCTCTGTCTTTAGCTAAAGAATCAATAGCGATATAAACAATTTGGCAATTTTGTAACACGGCTTGCCTTACTACAAATTTTGCTTTTCGATCACGTGCCTCTTTTTGTGCTTTGCTGATGTAAATGTCATCATATCCATCATCATATAAAGAGGCTCTTTCGAATAAATTTGGTGTTCGCCAAAATGTCTGTTTGGGATAATTGCGAATAAGAATTTGATCGGTTAATTTGCCTTTTATTCCTGCATAACTACTGGGCAAATGTTTACCTTCTCGACTCTGGCTAATATAAACATGCTGATAGCTTGGTTTATTTGAAGGGAGTGGGTTTAATAAAAATTCAATACCTGACAGGTTTGAATATTGACAATTTTCCATAGTTAAAGGTGCAGTTCGAAAGTTTAACGAGCTGCACCCAACAAGTAAAAATAATGTAACTGTAAATAAAATACGTGACATTTAACCAAATATATTTAAGACATTAAAATATTTGTAGATAGTCTATAACCTTAGTTACATTTTATCACTCACTTTTTCGGCTGTATGTGAAATGGCTTTTCCACCCGATTCGACATCTTGACCAACACCTTTTACGGTGTTACATCCAACAACTAAAGTCGTCATTGCTATACCTAATATTAACATTAACATTTTATGGAACATAAAAATACACTCCTTTATTAACATGATTGTTTTAGTGCAGCAAATGCTTCTGCCACACGTTCGATATTATGGTGATTTAAACCCGCTACACACATTCTTCCGCTACCCACCAAATAAATAGCAAAAGTATCTTTTAATTGTGTAACTTGCTCTTTACTAAAACCAGTATAACTAAACATGCCCTGCTGTTTTACTAAATAATCAAAATGACAATCAGGTGCCGCTTTTTTTAATAATTCAACTAGAGTTGATCGCATGGTTACGATGCGAGTTCTCATGGAGTCGACTTCTTTTAACCATTGTGCTTTAAGTTCTGGATTATTTAAAACATAACTCACTAACTGCACGCCATATGCTGCTGGGGTTGAATAATTTTGGCGAACCGTTGCTTGTAACTGCCCTAACACGCGGTTAGCGATCTGGCTGTTATCACATAAAACAGATAATCCCCCCACTCGTTCACCATAAAGTGAAAATGTTTTCGAAAATGAGTTGCTAACAAATCCACACAATCCTGCATCTGCCATTTTTCGAATCGCATAAACGTCTTGTTCAATACCTTTGCCAAAGCCTTGATAAGCAATATCCATAAATGGAATAAGATCTCGTGCTTGTAAAACAGCTATTACTTTATCCCACTGTGCTTGCGTTAGATCAGCGCCAGTTGGGTTATGGCAACAAGGGTGTAGTAAGACTATGCTTTTAGCAGGTAATCGATTTAATGTTTCAAGCATTGCTTCAAATTTTACGCCACATGTTTGTTCATCAAAGTAAGGATATTGGTTTACTTTAAAACCTGCACCATTAAATATGGCGATGTGATTTTCCCAAGTTGGATCGCTGACCCATACTTGTGAATTTGGGAAATAGCGAAATAAAAAATCAGCACCTATTTTAAGAGCACCCGATCCACCTAAGGTTTGTATCGTTGCGATACGTTTATCTTTAGAGGCCGAATGATCTTCACCAAATAATAAAGATTGAATCGCTTGGCAATAAGCTGGTAGGCCACTCATGGGTAAATACAATTGAGCATCTTGGTTGTGATGATAGATATAATCACGCGCCGTTTTAATACATTGTAGTTGAGGCACTATGCTATTTTCATCATAATAATAACCAATACTTAAATTTATTTTGTTGTCTCGACTATCATTAATAAATTCAGTTACTAGTGATAAGATGGGGTCCCCTGCGTACGGCTCTACTTTTTCAAACATTTTTACAATCCAATTGGTACAAATAATAATAATAAATAATTGTAGATTATTGCACCAACTCTATTGGCGATCAATCATTAAATAATAGTTTAATAGCAAATAATTAAGTTGATTTTTGGTTGGAAAATTGCCGTTTTTAATAAGAGGAATTAAAGAACAAAATAACCCCAAAAATTATGTTTTTATATTAATTTTATACTGAAACACATAGTTACCTGAAACTTTTTGACAAAAATTAGCACCCATTGGTGCTAATCTGATAAGCAAATTTATTTAGCGGCAATAACTTCGATTTCGACTTTGGCATCTTTGGGAATTCGAGCTACTTGTACGCAAGAACGTGCAGGGAAAGATGCATTATTTTCAATAAAAAAGGCTTCGTACACTGCATTTACCGTAGCAAAGTCATTGATATCAGCTAAGAAAATAGTCGTTTTAACGATATTACTTACTTGATAGCCTGCCGCAGTGATGATCGCTTTAACATTCGCTAAACTTTGTTTGGCTTGCTCTTTAACACAAGTTGGCATTTCACCAGTTGTTGGATCTAATGGAATTTGTCCTGAGGCAAATAACATATTACCTAAATCTACTGCTTGAACATAAGGCCCAATAGCTGCTGGCGCTTTATCAGTACTAATTACTTTTGCCATGTCCGATTTTCTCCTTTTTAATTTATTCTGCTTTGTGATTATTAAGAATCGTCTTTTTCTCTTTCCTCATTTCAGCAGGAACACAATTTTGTGTCAAGTCAGTGCAAAATTATGATCGTGGGACTTATTGAAATTTTCTGATATGATAATGGCAATTTTTCATTTATTACGAGAGTTAATATGTTCGAGAATTTAACCGACCGTTTATCACAGACATTCCGCAATATTAGTGGTCGAGGAAGATTATCTGAAGATAATATCAAAGATGCATTGCGCGATGTTCGTATGGCACTACTTGAGGCAGATGTTGCACTACCCGTAGTTCGTGAATTTATTAATCAAGTTAAAGAAAAGGCTGTTGGATTAGATGTCAATAAGAGCTTAACCCCAGGTCAAGAATTTATCAAAATAGTTCAGGCAGAATTAACAACTGCTATGGGTGAGGTTAATAGTTCGCTCAATTTGGCAACTCAACCACCCGCAGTAATTTTAATGGCAGGTTTGCAAGGGGCAGGTAAAACAACGAGCGTTGCTAAGCTAGCTAAATTTTTAAAAGAAAAACATAAAAAGAAAGTGTTGGTTGTTTCTGCCGATGTTTATCGCCCTGCTGCGATTAAACAGCTCGAAACGTTAGCTAAGGCTATTGATGTTGAAGTTTTTCCATCTGATATTGCTGAAAAGCCAGTCAATATCGTTAATAAAGCAATTTCTCATGCTAAATTGCAATTTTTTGATGTGTTAATTGTTGATACTGCAGGACGTTTGCATGTTGATAGCGATATGATGGATGAAATCAAAGCGCTCCATCATGCTGTCAATCCAATTGAAACGCTATTTGTGGTCGATGCTATGACAGGGCAAGATGCCGCTAATACCGCTAAAGCGTTTAATGATGCATTACCGCTTACTGGTGTAATTTTAACAAAAGTTGACGGGGATGCTCGCGGCGGTGCAGCGTTATCAATTCGCCACATTACTGGTAAACCGATTAAATTCTTAGGGATGGGTGAAAAGACAGACGCTTTAGAGCCATTTTATCCTGATCGCATTGCTTCACGTATTTTAGGGATGGGCGATGTGCTATCTTTAATTGAAGAATTACAAAGCAACGTCGATCGCGAAAAAGCAGAAAAAATTGCCAAGAAGCTAAAAAAAGGTGACAAATTTGATTTTAATGATTTCCAAGATCAGTTAAAACAGATGCGTAATATGGGCGGAATGGGGGCTTTGTTAGCTAAATTGCCAGGTGTTGGTCAACTTCCTGATCATATTAAAGCACAGATGGATGATAAAATTACCATCAAAATGGAAGCAATCATTGGTTCAATGACATTAAAAGAGCGTGCTAATCCTGAAATCATTAAAGGTTCTCGTAAACGCCGTATTGCCAACGGTTCGGGAACTCAAGTTCAAGATGTCAACAAGCTGTTAAAACAGTTTGAAGATATGCAAAAGATGATGAAAAAAATGAAAGGTGGTGGCATGATGAAGATGATGCGCCAAATGAAAGGATTAATGGGCGGTGGTATGGGATTACCTCCTCGTTAAGTCATTAATGCTAAATTTTCAACTAAATGAGTTATAACTGAGTACTTGGTAACTGTTAACTATAATTTACCGTACAACCACTATCACACTTATAAATAGTGCGATAGTGGTTTTAATTTTTTGGTTTACTCGATTTTATTTTTACTGGACGACTCATAGTTAGCACTGTACCTATCGATGAGGTAATAATAAAAATAATGGCTAACCACTGGTAGTGGGTTAATTGTTCATGCAAAACAATGAACCCAGAAAGCGCGGCAAAAACAGGCGATAAGCTCATTAATGTACTAAATGTTTGTGCTGGTAATTTTGGTAGTGCAATCATGTCTAATCCATAAGGGATTGCTGATGCTAATAATGAGACCAAAAAAACCATTGGGAGCAATTCCAACGAAAACATGGTACTGCCACTTTGCCAAATTCCAATAGGAAATAAAAAACACGAAGCAATGACTGATCCAATCGCTACGCTGGCTGAGCCATAAATAGTGCTGGCTTTGCGTCCAAATAAGATGTAACACGCCCAACCACTTCCAGCTAATAGCGCAAATAAAATACCCTTGGGATCTAAATTGCTTGAAGCTTGTTCAATGGGTAAAAGCATAGCCAAGCCAATAATAGCAACACCTAACCAAATAAAATCAAGTACTTTACGTGAGGAGCACATTGCCACCATAATTGGCCCCGTGAGTTCAATGGCAACTGCAATACCTAGCGGAATTCTTGCGATTGCGTTGTAAAACGCTAAATTCATACAACCAATTGAAATACCGTATAAAAAAATGTATTTTAATGCTTGTTTTGTCAGTGTTTTACGCCACGGCTTGAATATTAAAATTAACATAATTGCTGAAAAAAATAATCGCCAAGCTGTCATCCCTTCAGGCCCTAATACAGGAAACAGATATTTGGCTATTGAGGCACTGCCTTGCACTGAAATCATCGAGATAAAAATTAACAAAACAGGCCAAAACCTTTTAAGCATAAATAATTACCTTAAATTAAAGTTATTGTATATGAAACTAATGACAAAAAGTTTCAGGAAACTATGTGTTTGAGTATAAAAAGCATATATTTAATTGATTTATTGGCTAGGGCGTGTTGATCTTTCATGATTATTTTTTAGACGGCATGATGTGAGTTATAATAATTCAGCCAAAAACAACCATAACTCGATTCATCATGCCAAGAACAATGCTAACAGATAAACGGTGGGAAAAGCTACTACAAATAATGAAAAATACCGGCCGAGTTTATAATAAATCCGAGCATCGGATGACGTTTGAAGGGATCCTTTTCCGAATGAGAACCGGTATTCCTTGGCGAGATTTGCCAGAAGAGTTTGGTGAATGGAGCACTGTCTATAGGCGATTTAATTTGTGGTCTAAAAAAGGAATATTAGTTGATATTTTCAAACATTTATCACAACTAGCGGATTTTGAATGGGTGTTCCTAGATGGCTCGATTATCAGGGCTCATCAACATAGTACAGGCGCTGCAACGGAGTATTCCGAGCAAATAGGTCAGAGCTGTGGTGGTAATTCAACTAAAATTCATCTTGCGGTTGATAGTGGTGGTTTGCCTATTTGTTTTGAGCTTTCTGAAGGACAACGACATGATATCACTTATGCAGAAAACCTAGTTGAAAAGCTCGATGAAGTCAATACAGTGATAGCCGATAAAGGTTATGACAGCGAGCCTTTTCGGTGCTTTGTTCGTCAAAAAGGCGGACGAACGG
>NZ_LZHK01000089.1:0-31442 GCF_001690415.1 Gilliamella sp. Imp1-1 | reverse complement strand
TTAAAAACATTGCT
The DNA here is from genome assembly GCF_001690415.1 of Gilliamella sp. Imp1-1. Taxonomy (NCBI): domain Bacteria; kingdom Pseudomonadati; phylum Pseudomonadota; class Gammaproteobacteria; order Orbales; family Orbaceae; genus Gilliamella; species Gilliamella sp. Imp1-1. The sequence goes on along the minus strand of NZ_LZHK01000089.1, from coordinate 31,428 downwards.
AACATTTCAAACAAATTTATTTTTGTTGCTTTCTTTTTTATATATAAGTTTGATAGTAATGATTATCAGTAAAATAGCTATAAAGACGATCTGAGATATTGTTTAAAAAATAGGTCGTTAATAAATAAAAAAGCACTGTTGGTAGAGGTGGCACGAGAATACTAACTGTCCCCAATAAAAATAAAGCACTACCTATAATTATAAAAAGCCATTTTTTAAACATTATTAAATGTGAATTAGAAAGGTTTAAGTATTTAATTCAATACAGGTATGGCGATGTTAATAATATTATAAAAGTGTAATTAGAAAATTTGAATTGGCGGAACGGACGGGGCTCGAACCCGCGACCCCCTGCGTGACAGGCAGGTATTCTAACCAACTGAACTACCGCTCCGCTTTATTTGATAGCTTTAACGTCGAAACGTTAAATTAGGCGTGATATTAAAGATTATTTTTATTCTCGTCAATAAAATTTTTAAAATATACGATCAATTGAATACAAAACAATCATTAATTTATATTCCACAATGCTCCCCCACTTTTTTTGTCAATTTTTTTTAAAATAATCTCATGTTCAGAAAGTTCATGTCCTGTGGCTCTGATTACTTTCAAAGGCACACCATTACGTTCTACTCTTTTAATTGAATTAGATTCTGATAAAGATGAGTTATTATCTTCAGAACTAAAAGACAATGTCGTTTGCCCACCTGTCATAGCTAAATAAACTTCAGCTAAAATCTCAGCATCTAATAATGCACCATGCAATGTTCGGTGGGAATTATCTATCTGATAACGTTCACATAACACATCTAAATTATTACGTTTACCTGGAAACAAACGCCTTGCCATAGCCAAGGTATCAGTAATAATACAATGATCAGCTGTTTTAAAATCCAGACCACAAAGACGAAATTCATAATCCATAAAACCTACGTCAAATGATGCATTATGGATAATTAACTCGGCACCATCTATAAATTTAATAAAATCGTGAGCAACATTTTTAAAAATAGGTTTATCTTTAACAAAATCATCACTGATTCCATGCACTTTAAATGCATCTTCATCAATTAAGCGTTCGGGGTTTATGTAAACATGAAAATGGTTACCAGTTAAACGTCGATTAACAATTTCAACAGCACCAATTTCAATAATCTTATGTCCTTCATAATGATTATTGCCTTCTTGGTTCATACCTGTCGTTTCAGTATCTAATACAATTAGTCGTGTAGAATTATGGATCACTTTCTTCTCTTTTATATCAATCGTTGGGAAAAACTTTTATTTAATGGTATAGTCTAGCACCAAAATTTCTTAAAGTTGATACATTCAAAAATTAATATAGTCCTTAATTTACTTAAGTCACAGAATTACAGTAAATAAATTAACAAAAAATTTAAAAGTCATAAATGAAATTAAAAAGATGTTAAAAAAAATTGAAATATATACTGATGGCTCTTGCCTAGGTAACCCAGGTCCTGGTGGTTATGCTGCAATTTTAAAATATAAAACAAACGAAAAAATATTATCAGAAGGTTTTTTTAAAACTACGAATAATCGTATGGAATTATTAGCTGCAATTGTTGCTTTAGAGCAATTAAAGCAGCCTTGTCAAATTGAGTTATATTCTGATAGTCAATATTTGCGAAATGGAATCATCAATTGGATACATAGTTGGAAAAAAAATGGTTGGAGGACCGCCAACAAACAACCAGTAAAAAATGTCGACTTATGGAAAAGACTAGATGAATTAGTGCAGATTCATAAGATTGAATGGATTTGGGTAAAAGGGCATGCTGGGCACATTGAAAACGAGCGTTGTGACATTATAGCTAAAAAACAAGCTCAATCCCCTACATTACAAGATACTATATTTGAACAATGCATAAATGTTTAATGTATTAATTAAATATTTTTATTCAATTTTAAAAAGTTTATTTGCTTTTAACGACATAATTTATAATTAACGCTAAAAAATTAAAATGTATAAACTACATAGCATTGCATCCTTAAAAGATAATTATATTTGGATTCTAACCAATAACCAAGCCATAATTATCGATCCTGGGGAAGCCGAACCTGTTATTAATTATATTAATAAACATAAATTAATCCCCCTTGGAATTTTACTTACTCATCACCATATTGATCACACTGGAGGAGTAAACCAATTACAAGCTCAATACCAAGATATTGATGTTTACGGTCCAAGTGAAATCAATTTACCAATTAATTATCTTATCAAACAAGATAAAATCTGTATTGGTGATTTTAGTTTTGAAGTTATAGAAGTACCAGGGCACACTTTTGGTCATTTGGCATATTATTGCATGCCCTATTTATTTTCTGGGGATACTTTATTTTCAGCCGGTTGTGGAAGGATTTTTGAAGGCACTCATGAACAAATGTTAAATTCTTTAAAACATTTAAAACAACTGCCTAATGATACTTTAATCTGTGCAGGTCATGAATATACTTTATCAAATTTAGCATTTGCGTCCCAAATGCTGCCCGATGACAAAAATATCGAAAGCTATTTAGATTCGATTTCTAATAAATTAATAACATTACCGTCTAATTTATCTGACGAAAAAAATTAATTTATTTTTACGATGTTATGAAACTAAATTACAAAATAAGTTCAAAATTAATAATGAATTAGAATTGTTTGTTTTTTTTAGAAGCCAAAAAGATATTTTTTAGGTATAATGCTAATCTTAATTTAGGTAAAATTTACGGACTAATGAAAAAGTTATTAATATTTACAGCGTTATGTTTGTTTTTAATCGCATGTCAGCATCATGGACCACGATATAATCCTGTTGTTAGAATAAAGTATTCAAAAAACACAGCTAATAATACAAATAGTTCCAGTAATTATGTATCTATCACTCAAAATCCATGGCAATATATGCTGAATCAGATTGAGGCTAATGTTCCAGAAAATAGTCGCGTTAGCGCGGAAAGAGAACGATTATTACGTAATCCTAAAGGTTTTGAAGCCGTTGCCTTACGTTCAGAGCCTTATGTTTATTACATTATTAATCAGCTTCATAAAAATAACTTACCTGCGGAGCTAGCTTTAATTCCTCTTATTGAAAGCGCTTATGACCCACTTGCTACATCCTCTGCTCAAGCTGCAGGATTATGGCAATTTGTTCCTATTACAGCTAAAGAGTATGGACTACAGAGAAGTAGTTCGTTTGATGCTCGTCGAGATCTAATTGCATCGACTAATTCAGCTATTTCACTTTTACAAAATTTAAATAAGCGTTTTGATGGTGATTGGCTATTAACCTTGGCTGCTTATAATGCAGGTGAAGGTCGAGTAAGAAAAGCCATTGAGAGAAATCAGGCTAAAGGTTTACCAATTAATTATTGGTCGCTAGACTTACCAACAGAAACTATGCACTATGTGCCTAAAATTTTAGCAATTATTGATATTGTTAAGAATAATAAACGATATGGAATTAAATTACCTGATTGTAATTATGAAAATTCACTCGTTAGAATTGATATATCAAAGAATATTTCTCTTGCTAAAATTGCTAAATACTCAGAACTATCACTTGATGAGTTAGCTACTTATAATGCTGGATATGTGCAACAAACAGTAAATGGTCCTTTCCATTTGCTTGTTCCTTATGCTCATGCTAAAAGTTTATTCAAAAAGCTACAAGCAGAAAATCTTGTTGTAAATGAAATTACAGAACTTTTACAAGATACTCCTCGTTCTAATATGGCGTTTGAATTTAGAACAAGTTTTATTAAAAATAACAGTATAGTAAGTAAGGATAGTTTTTCCAAAAATGTAAAAAAGATTGTTTATCTTGTTAAAGCAGGAGATAGTCTCTACTCTATAGCTCAAAATTATCGTGTAAAAATTACCGATATCTTGCAATGGAATAATCTAAAGAATTCTAGAGTTCAAGAAGGTGATATGTTGACAATTAATCTTGTCAACGCGAATCCAATCTAAAATTTACTAATAAAGGATTATGATCTGATGCGGTTGTGCTAATAATTTCAGCCGCATTAAGTTGTAATCCTCGATAAAAAACAAAATCAAGTGGTCTGCCCATAAATCTCTTTCGAACATCTACTGAAAAATTAACTGGCTTAAGTTCAATTGAACGAACAAAATGATACAACAAATTTAATCGTTGCCGACTCCATGCATTAAAATCACCGGCCAAAATCACTGGACCAGTATGCTCTTTTATATGATTTAATAGCATGTGTATTTGCTGGCGATAAACTTTCACACCAATACTGAAATTTACGGCATGAATATTAGCAACTAATAACTGTTGTTTGGAATTGCTAATAGGATAAATAGTAATTAAAGCAGATTTAGGGACCCGGATTAATGGTTCTTTTTCTCTAAAAGAAAAAAGTGAGGTTGGCAAAGAGTCTGAAATTGTCATGACTCCAGCATAAATATCGTTAAAACAATATGCTGGAACATGATCCGCAATTTTATTGTGCTGTGCAATAAAATTTAGTAACGGCGAAGTTGTTTGAGCTTCTTGTAACAAAATAAGTTTAGTCTTATCAACATAGTTTTTGAGTATATCAATGCAATCAGCCCTTTTTAGTTTAAAAATATTCCAAACTAAAATAGAAAACGATGTTTGATCAATTAATGGCGTATTAACTACTATTGATTGATTAGGTAAAACCAACTCAACTTTGTTATCTGCCTGATAACGTAAAGTATAATAGCGCTTTTTAAACATTTTTGGCGTTCAATTTTTCCAAATATTCATCAAAAGATAAAGTATCTCCTTGCTCTTTCTTTATCTGTTTCTCAATAGATAAATGGCGTTGTTGTACAAAATCACCTTCAGTTAATAATGCTAAAGGTTCTACCATAAGTTGTTTTTTATATTGATTTGCTAAAGCTAAACCAAATTCAGCTGTACCTAAATCACTTATCGCTTGCAACGTTCTTGCTGATAAAGTTAATTCTGGTTGATCAAACATTAAATCTAGACGTTCACAAACATTACGATAACGCTGCATATCATCTTGATGATCTAAAACATCAGCAACACGTAACAAATCTTTAAATAATTCGTGACCAACTTTAGATAATGGCTCTCGATTACTTTCACAGCCAATACCAATCTCAAGTCCTGGTTTTCGCCCTTCTATTATGACACTATTCCAATTCAATTTAGCACATTCAAGTTCTTTACTACTCATCTCTGGTGCTGGTGCTAGTGCACACCAAATTAAAAATAGATCTATAAAACGTATTTGATCTTCAGTAATTCCTATTGGCGAAAATGGATTAACATCTAATGCTCTTACTTCGATATACTCAATACCACCACGCAAAAGTGCATCCGATGGAGATTCCCCTGCCATTGGCACTCGTTTAGGTCGAATAGGTGCGTAAAACTCATTTTCAATCTGTAATACATTATCATTTAATTGGCGATAATGCCCATCCACTTTAATTCCTAACTTAGCAAAATCTGCAGACTTTGTGCGCGTTGCCCGTTTTAGTCCCTCTACATATGTCTCCAAATGGTTAAAAGTAATACCAAGCTGTTTTTGAGCATTATTGGTGTATCCAATATCACTTAATCTTAAAGAAGTTGCATAAGGCAAATAGCAATTGCCATTTGTTTGTTCAATAAAGACTTGTGCTTTAACTGGATCTTGAATAAATGAAGAACACATTGATGGCGATGCACCAAATAAATAAGGAATAACCCAACCAAAACGATAATAATTTCGTATTAAGGTAAAATAACCTTCAGAAATTACAGCTTTGCCTTCTTCGGTATTTTTAACCCCTTCTCTTGCTTGCCAAAATGCAGTTGGTAGTGAAAAATTATAGTGAACACCTGAAATGGTCTGCATCATTGCACCATAGCGGTTTTTCAATCCTTCACGATAAATCGTTTTAAAACGACCTTCATTAGAAGTACCATATTGAGCAAGAATAATATCTTTTTCGTTTGCAACAAAACAAGGCATACTTAAAGGCCACATCATTTCATCACCAATATTTACGCTAGCATAACGATGCAAATCGCGCAAAAACGTCAACATATAATCAATATTGGTATTAACTGGCGTGATAAATTCTAACATTGATTCGGCAAAATCAGTTGTTATCCAAGGGTGGGTTAACGCAGCACCAATTTTTGAAGGAAATGGCGTTTTTGACAATGATCCATCAGGCAAAATACGTAAAGTTTCTCGTTCAATACCACGTTGAATACCTTGTAAAATGGTGTAGTGTTTTTCTAACCAACTAAGTGCTTTTGAGACATCAGGAATCATATTTTGCGCTTCCTTAAAATGTAGTTATTTAATATTTATATTAACATAATTTAAAATTATGCGATGGGCTAATTTATGACAACATTTGGAATAAAACAGCATTATACGTTGTAATATAGCAATCCTAAAAACTATAATTTACTATTTTTATTACAAATATTTTGATTTTAAATACATGGCAACTAAAAAAATAACAGCTATTTCATGGATAGGAAATAGCACATATAATATTTATCATAAATCTATTTTATTTATAATCGTTGCAATAAAACTAATACTTCCATATGTGAAGTATGCGGAAACATGTCAAATAATTGTACTTTTTGGATTTGATAATTTGGCAGTAACATTAAATCATCAACTAATGAAAATAAGTTACAACTTGAATACATAATATAATTTGGTGCCATTTGTTTCAAATACTGCATAAGTACTTTACCAGCCCCTCGTCTTGGGGGATTTAGTAAAACTAAATCAGGTACATTTTTTTGAGCTGTAGCGTATTTTGTTGCGTCAAATGCTTTGAAGTTTAATTGTTTAAAACCTAATTTTTTTGCTGATTTAGTTGCACACTCAATTGCGTCTGAATTAATTTCAATACCTGTAAGGCTAATATTTTTCTCAGTAACAAGGTTAGCACAACTTAACCCAAAACCACCTACCCCACAAAACATATCCCAAATAGAATGAATAGGTAAATCTGTGACCCAGTCACTTGCTGTTTTATAAAGGCTGCTGGCAACATATGGGTTTGTTTGAAAAAAGCTTTTAGGTTTAATAAAAAGAGGAGTGTTATTTAAAGTTATTGGAAGAAATGAATTATTAGTTAAGACTATTTCATCTTCACCTTCTAAAATAGCCGCATGATTTGGTTGAATATTTATCGAAATTACGTCTAAGTTTTGAATTTTGTCTTGTAATTGTTTAATAGAATTATTTATTTTAGCAACAAACTTGTGTGATTTTAAAACAAATCGTAGCATAAAGTTGCTCGTACCCTCAGTTTTACTTTCAGTAATTATAACAAATTTCAACTCCCCTTTACGCTTATTAATATTATAAGGAATAAGCCCTTGTTTACGAATGAAAGTTCGAACAAGTTTTAAGATATTTTGCATACTGTTTGAGTAAAGAGGACAATCGCATAAATCAACTGCCTCATTCCCCGTTTGTATACCTAAAACGGGCTTTTCAACACTACCTAACACTGCCATCTTTGCTTTATTACGAAAAGCGGTTTCATGACTAGCAAAAGGTTCTTTAACCTCGTTTGGTTTAAAATGAGTTAATTGTTGTAATAACTTATTTTGTTTTTCTGCCAGTTGTACATGATAAGGATGTTCTATCCATTGGCAAGATAAACACTTTTTTTGTTGGTAAAAGTGACATTGCATTGCGTTGCGATTAAAGCCTTTTTTATAATGGGTATAATTATATACAGAATATCAAACGAATATAACAATAGTTTTGAATTTTATACTAAAACATATATTTTCCTGAAACTTTTTTGCAAAAAATTATAGGAGTATAAGAAAAAGGTATAATTAATTCTCTGGTATAATTTGACGAAATAGTGCTGTATGATAGGATATTGCCATTAATATTAAAGGAAAAAAATTAATGTCTATAAAGTTAAAAACCCCTGCTGAAATAGAAAAAATGCGTATAGCAGGCAAACTCGCTGCTGAAGTTTTAGAAATGATAGAACCTTATGTTAAACCCGGTATTACTACAGGTGAACTAGACAAGATCTGTTATGAACATATCGTCAATGTCCAAAAAGCTATTCCAGCTAATATTGGTTATCATGGTTATCAACATACTAGTTGTATTTCAATTAATGATGTGGTTTGTCATGGTATTCCAAGTTTTGACAAAAAGTTAAAAGATGGCGATATTCTAAATATTGATGTGACAGTTATTAAAGATGGTTTTCATGGCGATACATCTAGAATGTACATTGCTGGTAAGCCAACTATCACAGGTGAAAAATTATGCCAAGTTACACAAGAGAGCCTTTACGAGGCGATTAAAATTATCAAACCAGGCATTCGTTTAAAGGAAATTGGTAAAACGATACAAAAATATGTCGATAAGTTTGGTTTTTCTTCAGTTCGTGAATATTGTGGCCATGGTATTGGTGAAGTCTATCATGACGAACCTCAAGTTTTACATTATGACGCTGATGACGGCGGTGTAATTTTAAAACCAGGAATGACTTTTACCATTGAACCAATGGTAAATACTGGTGACTGGCGTACTCGTACCATGAAAGATGGCTGGACGGTTAAAACCAAAGATCATGGGCTTTCTGCACAATATGAACACACAATCTTGGTTACTGAAAATGGTGTTGAAGTCTTAACATTACGCAGTAACGAAGATTTTCCTCGTATTATTGAACACTAAATAAAGTGGATTCAACAATAGTTTATTGTTGAATCCTTTCGCTTTATTAAATTTCATAAATCTTAATATAATAAAGTATACAATTTACGTCGATAACTACTAGCTAACGGATTACTTGTTCCTAATGCCGCCAATAAATCGAGTAATGTTTTCTTCACTTGCCCGTCACCAGCATTAAGATCTTTTGTCAATGGTTTGAATAACAACTCTAATGCTTCTTCATGACGCCCTACATGCATTAATTGGGAAGACAATTGAATCATTAGTTCAACGTTATCAGGATGTTGAGCAAATTCTGCCTGTAATTGTTGTAATTCTGGAGAATTAGCAGCTTGTTCAAGTAATTCTATTTCGGCTTGTAATCCATGATAGCTTGAATCTTGATCTTGTAGCGGAATAGTTGCCAGCACTTCTTTTGCTTCACTTAGCTGTTTAAGTTCAATTTGTGATTTTATTAGCATTAATGCAATATCGGTTCTCGGTTTACCCAAATGATCGGTTAGTGATTTCCAGGTTTGCCGTAACAGTGGTAATGCTTCTTCATATTTAGCTTCATGAAATAAATTTTGAGCTTCAATTAATTTAAGCTCATCTTCATTTGGTAGCACTTTTTCTAAAAAAATTTTAATAGTTTCTTCGGATTGAGGACCTTGAAAGCCATCTACAGGTTGACCATTTTGAAATAAATAAATAGTTGGAATCGCCCGTAAACCAAATTGAGCAGCCAGCATTTGTTCTTCATCGCAATTAACACTTGCCAAAATAAATTGACCATGATGTTCATTAGCTAATTTAGTTAAAGTTTGAGTCATTGCTTCATAATTGGGACTTCTTGATGACCAAAAATAAAACAACACAGGGGATTGAGAAGATCTTTTTATAATCTCTTGAATATTTTGTTCATTAACATCAAAAATAAATTGATTTTGCATATTATGTCCTAAGAATACTTTGATTCATTATTTATTTTTTAAAATTCTATCCATTAATCTATCAGGAAGCAAACGTTTAGCAATAGCCGCTATTTTTGTCACTTTTGTTACCCTGTAACGTATTTTTGGAGTTCTATGTTCAAGCGCATGAAATAAGTAAGGTAACACAGCCTCAGGCGCTAACGTAAATCGTTTGGCAATAGGTGGATTTTTTACAATATTTTCTTTTTCTATTTGATTAACATTATCTGAAAAATACGTTTTTAATGGCCCTGGTTCAATTAAACTAACTTTGATATTGGTATTAGCTAATTCTAATCTTAGTACATCAGACCATGATTCTAAAGCATATTTACTTGCTGAATAAGCTCCTCTACCAGGAGTAGCAACAATGCCAACAATTGAGCTGGTTTGAATAATACGTCCTTCATTTTCTGCAAGCATTGCAGGAAGTAGTAACTGAGTTAACTGATGTACACCAAAGAAATTGGTTGAGAATTGAGACTCTAACTGCTCTCGGCTAATTGTTGCTAATCGCCCATATACTCCAAAGCCGGCATTATTAAATAATGCATATAATTGTCCGCCTGTCATAGTTAATACTTCTTTAGCGGCTAAATGAACAGAATCAGGATTATCTAAATCAAGTAATACAGTTTCAAATCCTTGTTCAATTAATTTTTGTTGGTCAGACTTTTTGCGACAAGACGCAATAACACGATAACCACGTTTTTTTAATGCAATAGCTGAAATAAGTCCTATTCCACTTGAACAGCCTGTAATAAAAATTGTTTTCAATTTTATCTCCGTTTTATTCACATATTGTCAAGCTAATCTTCTGCAATTATGATAGCACACTTAAATAGAAGTTACCCAAACTAAGCCAGAGGATCGTATGAAAATCGCTATTATTGCTGCAATGGAAGAAGAAGTTGCCATCTTAAAAAGTAAAATTACCCATTATCAAGTTGAACGCCATTTAGGTTGTGATTTTCATCTTGGTCAAATTGCCGGTTGTGAAATCATTCTACTTCAATCAGGCATAGGTAAAGTGGCCGCAGCCTCAGGCACAACACTATTATTAAATAATTACAAGGTTGATGCTGTTATTAATACGGGTTCAGCTGGAGGACTTTCAACCGAACTCAATATTGGTGACATTATCGTATCAAAAGACGTATTTTATCATGATGTCGATTTAACCGCTTTTGGTTATAAACCAGGACAAATGTCCGCTTGCCCAGTTGTATTTGAAGCAAGCCAACAATATCAATCATTAGCCAAATCATGCATAAAAAAACAAGGTGTTAATGCAGTTGAAGGCTCAATTGGTAGTGGTGATGCATTTATTAATGGTAAAGATACATTAGAACGGATCAAACAAACCTTTCCAAATGCCATAGCGGTAGAAATGGAGGCCGCAGCAATTGGGCATGTCTGCTGGCTATTTAAGGTACCGTTTGTAGTGGTAAGAGCAATCTCAGATAATGGTGATAATGAATCAGCAATGGATTTTCAGTCATTTTTAAAACTTGCAGCCACACAATCGTCCTTAATTGTTGAATCAATGTTAAGCGAGCTAGCCTAAACTTTTTTAAAAAATAGCATACTGAAATCACAAACAATATTCACTAAACAAGGGTTGACGCCAACCAGTTAGTATTTCTGGTACGTCACCTTTTTTATCAATTTTCCATTTAATATATTGATTAATTAATCGGCGCGAAAGTAATAAATCTTGATTAAGCCCTGTTTTTGATGAAATGATTTGAGCCGCTTTTTTTAATTCATCCGAGATTTTCTTGAAATCGGGATAAGTATTAATTCTACGAATAAGTGGTACCTCGGGTATCGGTTCAGATAAAATATCGAGAATTTTTTGCCCATATAAACGAATTTCTTTACCTTTCATCCCTAATTTATCAAGTTCAGCTAATGAAGACGGTAAATAACGTGCTATTTTCCACAAAACTTCTTCGCGTATAACAAAATTTAAAGCGATATCTTGCTCTTTGGACAAATTATATCGCCAACTTGCTAATTTATACAATTGACCTAGACTTTTCCCTTTCAATTGCCAACTATTTTTAATATTTAGATAAGCGTTGTTTGGATCTATCACTGTACATTTACGAACCACCGCCATTTGGCACTCTTGATAAGCGGCTTGCAAATAATCATTTTCGGTTAATTGTGATTTTAGAATGTTTACTAATGGAAAAAGATATAACACATCATTAATAGCGTACTCACACTGTTTTTCGGTTAATGGTCGTTTTAACCAGTCTGTTCGAGTTTCACTTTTATCCAGCTCTACTTCTAAATATTTTTTTACTAAACTGGCATAACCAGAACTTAACGGATTATCTAAAAAAGAAGCCAATATTTGGCTATCAATAATAGGAATCGGCACCATTCCAAAGTAATAAAGGAAAACCTCGATATCTTCACTGCACGAGTGGAAATACTTTTCAATTTTAGGATTTTTTAAGATCGTTAAAAAATCTTGCCAATCGCTAATAGTGATTGGATCAATTAATGCAGCATGTTTTCCATCAAAGACCTGCAATAGCCCTAAATGCGGATAAAATGTACACGTACGTACAAATTCTGTATCTAATGCAATCGCTGAGCTTTTTTCGATTTTTGAACAAAACTCAGCTAGCTGATCATTATTAACAATAAGTTGATAAGACAAAATAAAATTCCTATTTAGATAAATCTATTTATTGTGTACTTTTTTTAAATACAACATCAATCACCACAATTTCAGAGCGAGTCATTAAGCGAATAGGTGGTCCCCAAAAACCATATCCACTACTTACTATGCTAGTAAAGTTATTATCTTCATTTTGATACAAACCATAAGCGTTTTTATACATTAATTTTTCAATAAGGTTAATTGGAAATATTTGCCCAGCATGAGTATGCCCAGAAATCATTAAATCAACACCTAAATTTGCTGGTTCAGTAAGATCTTTGGGTTGGTGATCTAATAAAATAACGGGTGTATTTTTATCTGCAAACATCATCAACTCAGCTAATGTGGATCTTTTCACATCATAAAGCACAGAAGAAAAATCATCTCGCCCAATTAATGTAATTCCTATATCATCAAGGTATACAATATCATCTTTTAAAACCTTCATTTTTGCTTGCTTAAAAGCATTAATAATATCCTCTTCGCTATTATTTTGTTTTCTAGTATTTAAATATTCGTGGTTTCCAAAAATAACGTAGGTACCATGTTTCGATTTTAACTGCTGAAATTGTTTATCAAAACCTAGTTCTGTAAAGGGCGCCAAACGTTTATCTAATGTATCACCTGTAATTACAATAAAATCTGCATTTAATTGATTTACTTTATCTATCATTTGCTGAATAAATCCACTCGAAGTTAATTCATTAATATGAATATCACTAAGCTGCACAATACGCAGATTTTCAACATGAGCAGGTTTATCTATTTTTACTTGATAATAAACGGTTTTCGGACTAATTGCCATTTCATGGCTGTAATAAAATAGTGAAAAAACTAAGCTTACATAAACAATTCTAAGCAGTAAGTTAGGCTTTAATTTTTTTTTGCAGAGCAAATAGATCGCATCAAAAATCAATAAAATAAAAATACTACACAAAAATCCAGCAAAAATAATATTAAAAATCAGAGATAGCTTATTAAAAATACCATCTAATGCCCTAGAAAGCACCAGTGATAATCCAGCAATTGCAACAATTAACCAATAGATGATTTTAGAATAACCAGTAAAATGAAAATTGAACCAAAATGCCCATCGTTTACCTAAATAAGCAATCATTAAAATACTGATCACTATCATCATAAATAAAATAGAAAAATAAATAAAACTCATAATTATCTGAACAATTGAAGACGAATAATGATATGATAACAAAATTATTTTTTTTCGTACCAATAACTTTTTATGGATATTAAAAAAGACCAATTATTCATCACACCTATTGAAAAATTGGGGGATTGGACTTTTGATGAGAAAGTTGCCGAAGTTTTTCCTGATATGGTGCAGCGATCTGTTCCTGGTTATTCTAATATTATCTCGATGATCGGCATGCTAGCCGAAAGATTTGTACAACCTAATTCAATGATTTATGATTTAGGTTGTTCATTAGGCGCTGCTACATTATCTATTCGACGCAATGTCAATCAAGAAAATTGCCATATTATTGCGGTTGATAATTCTCAGCCAATGGTTGAACGTTGTAAGCGGCATATTGAATCCTACAAATCAAGCACACCTGTAGACGTAATTTGTGATGATATTTGCCATATTAACATGCAAAACGCATCAATGGTTGTACTCAACTTCACCTTACAATTTTTAACTCCTGAAAATCGTCAACGTGTTTTAAATAATATCTATAATGCGTTAAAACCAAATGGCATTTTAGTCCTATCTGAAAAATTTAATTTTAGTGATACCTGCATTGATGAATTACTATTTAATATGCATCATGATTTTAAACGTGCTAACGGCTATAGTGAGCTTGAAATCAGTCAAAAACGTAACATGCTAGAAAACGTCATGCTAACAGATACTATCGAAACACATAAACAGCGACTATCTAAAGCTGGTTTTAAACACATTGACACTTGGTTCCAATGTTTTAATTTTGGATCTATTATTGCCATAAAATAACAGATTAATTTAAGCGTAATTGATAAAGGATAACAGAATGATTGATTTTGGTGATTTTTACCAGATTATCGCAAAAAATAGACTTAGTAGTTGGCTTGAAGTATTACCTGCACAACTCGCAAATTGGCAAAAACAAAACATAGATAGTCGCTTTAATCAATGGCTAAACAGTATTAAACATTTACCATCCATCTCCCCTTATCAAATTGATTTATTACATAGTGTCACAGCGAAATCAAAAGAGCCTCTTTCTACAGGTGAACAGCAAAGGATAACACAATTATTAAAAAATATGATGCCATGGCGCAAAGGTCCTTTTCACTTGTATGGAATTGATATTGATACAGAATGGCGTTCAGATTGGAAATGGGAACGCTTAATTAATCATATTGATTGTTTAGAAGATAAAATTGTTTTAGATGTGGGTTGTAACAGTGGTTATCATTTATGGCGAATGATTGGCGCTGGAGCAAAACTTGCTGTCGGAATTGATCCTATGGCGCTTTATCTATGCCAATTTGAAGCTATTCGTAAACTACTAGGTAACGATCAGCGAGCACATTTATTACCACTTGGAATTGAACATCTCCCTAAACTTAATGCTTTTGATACCGTATTTTCAATGGGGGTTTTATATCATCGCCGCTCGCCTCTTGATCATTTATTCCAATTGAAGGAGCAATTGGTTGAAGGTGGACAACTAGTACTTGAAACTTTGGTTATTGATGGAGAATTACATCAAGCTTTAATGCCAGGTGATCGTTATGCACAAATGCGTAATGTCTATTTTATACCTTCTACTCCTACAATGATTAATTGGCTGGAAAAATGTGGGTATTCAGATGTAAGAATGGTTGATATATCATTAACTAATTTTGATGAACAACGCAAAACTGAATGGATGACATCAGATTCTCTGGCCAACTTTTTAGATCCAGATGATTCAACCAAAACAATTGAAGGTTATCCTGCCCCAATACGGGCGGTTTTTATTGCTAAAAAATAAAGTAAATTGATAATTATAAATGCCTATTTTTTCAACTGGTTATCCGATCCCTTTAAATATCTACATTTTATATTTGTAAGTGGCGTTTTTATGTAAAGTGTTATATTATAAAAAATTAGTATTTTTAAAAAAATATTCACTATTAAAAATAAACGATAAAAAAGCTTGTCGAAATTTTGATAAGTGTGCGTATTGAAATATAAAATATAATAAAAAATTGATTTTTAAGTTTTTATATAAGGAATAGGGATAAATAATGGGATTACTGAAATTAATCTTGCAACTGCCTTTCTATGTTTTGCAAAAGGCTTGGGAAATAATCAGTTATTTTCTGTTTTTTTTATTAATCTTAGCAAAAGGATTTTTTTGGTTATTTAGTCCAATTATCGGTGATATAAAATGGTCAACACCAGACTGGCTACCTAATGCAAAAAGATTTTATTATGCAGTAGGTTCTACATTAAAAAAAATAAAAACTTTAATTGGTGCAATTCTTATTTTGGGTTTTATTGCTTACTTTTCTGGTAATTACGCCTATCATTGGTATTTAAATCGCCCAAAACCGATTGAGCCAGCACCTATAATAATAAATACCTATTCAGCTAAATTAGTCCCACCAAGTACAAGTAACGGTATAATATATATCCAATTCACCGGTGCTAAACGTCCACCAATTCCCTTAGAATCAATCAATAAAGATGAAATAGCAGAAGGTATTAGTATTTCACCAAACATTGAGGGAAAATGGACATGGTCAAATGATTCAACAATAAAATTCACACCAAAAGAGAGAAAGTGGCCACTTGGTATTGAATATACAGTCATATTGGATAAGTCAAAATTATTGGCTGAAAATAGCGAACTAGAAAAAAATAGTGCAACCTTTTCCTTTATTTCTCCTAATTTTGAATATAATTTCAAAAATCGAGGTGAGCTTTATTCCAACCCTACAGAAACAAATATTAGGAACGTCATAAATACAATCAGATTTAGTCATCCTGTTGATAGGCAAAGCTTTGAAAAAAATATTATTTTATCGCTTTATGAAAAAGAGAAGAAATCTGACAATTCATACGAAAAAAACGATGATGAATTCTTAAACCATGTCGATTTTACTATAACCTATGGTGATAATGACAAAATCGCATATATAAAGAGCGCACCTATTCCCTTACTTGATAAAGAAGGTTATTTAAAAATAACAATTAACAAAGGGGTTAGATCAACTTTAGGTGGTAACTCAATGAATTATGATATAACTAATAGTGTAACTGTACCAGATAAATATCATTTAAGTGTTACAAGAACAGAGCTTACATTGGTTGAAAAAAGCAATGAAAAAATACAGCAGGTATTAGTTTTATCATTAAGTCATGCCGTAAGATCTGAAGATGTATCGAAAGCAATCAAAGTTTGGCAATTACCTGAAAATAACAATGGTTCTTATAGTGAAAGCTATTACAATAGATCTTCAGGTAGATACGAAACAAAATACAATGTAACACCAGAAATACTCGAAAGAGCAACTCCAATATCAATAAAACCAATTGATACTGAACTTGCTTATCAGAATCAAATTAGCTTTGAATTTAAAACTGAACAAAACTCAAAGGTATATATTGAAGTTAATCAACCTTTATCTTCTCAAGAGGGGTATTTTTTAAAACAAGATTATCAGACAATATTAACAGTTCCTAGTTACCCAACTTATCTTGATTTTGCTGCGTCTGGGTCATTATTATCTCTATCAGGCGAGAAAAAACTACCTATAGTATCGCGCAATGTAGAGCAGATGAAGTTAGAAATAGATCGCGTTATCCCTTCACAGCTTCAACATTTGGTAGCTTTTAATCAAAGTTACGAATTTAGCGATATGAATTTTGGCGAATTGGATAATGATCATTTTATTGAAAAATACAGCATAACTAAAGACGTTACAGGTGCTCCTGAAGAAGTTAAATACACAAATGTCGATTTAACTCGTTACTTAACTGCTAACACAAATGGGAATAAGAACCGTGGTGTCTTTTTGTTAAGACTTTATGGAAAAGATAAAAAAGATACTAAATATGAGTTCATGTCTTCACGCTTTATTGTCGTTACGGATTTAGGAATTATCGCCAAAAAGTCACTTGATCAATCCAATGATCTCTTTATTCAATCAATAAGTTCAGGCGAACCCATTAGCGGTGCTAAAGTTTCAGTTCTAGGCATGAATGGAGTCACTATTGCTTCACAAAAAACTGATAGTAAAGGTCATGTCCACTTTGCACCATTATCTGAATATTATCAAGGAATTAAACCTCTTTTATATATTGTTGAAAAAGGAAGTGATCTATCATTTTTACCGATCAAAAGTTATGAAAGAAATTTAAATCTATCTCGTTTTGATATAGGTGGAATTCGTGAAACCATAGAAGGCGGTGAATTGCGTTCACATATTTTTTCAGATCGAGGGATTTACCGTCCAGGTGATACATTCCATATTGGCACCATAGTTCGAGCTCAAAATTGGGAAAATTCATTGGAAGGGATCACTGTAGAAGCAGAAATTTATGATCCAAAATCCAATTTAGTACTAAAAAAACCAATTGTACTAAATAAATCAGGCTTTAATGAGCTTAACTATAAAACCAACTATGAGTCCCCTACTGGTGATTGGTATATTAATTTATATTTAAAAAATGATGATGAAGAATCGCGAATCCTATTAGGCTCAAGTTCGGTTGTAGTTCGTGAATTTGAACCAGATAAAACTGCTGTTTCTCTTAAGTTGTTGCCAGAAATAAAAGATGGTTGGTTAAAACCTGAAAATATCCAAGCTGAGATTAAAGCCAAAAACCTAATCGGTACTGATGCAACTAATCGTCGAGTCACAAATACATTAATTCTTGAACCATCAACACCTTATTTCAAAAAATATGAAGATTACTATTTCTACCAAAATATTTCTGGTGAAAGAAATAGTTTTAAAGTTGAATTAGATGAAAAAACAACAGATGAAAACGGTATAGTAAAACTCAATCTCAATGACAATATACAAAGCTTTGAAGGAAACTACACGCTAAGAATGTTAACCGATGTTTTTGAGCCTGATAGTGGACGAAGCGTTGCGACAACTGCAAGCACCTTTATTTCACCAAATGATTATTTAGTCGGAGCTAAAGCGGATGGCAATTTAAGATATATTAACAGGGATTCAGTTCGTCATATTGATTTTATAGCGATAAATCCGACTTTAGAAAAAATAGAGTTATCTGATCTAAAACTTGTTTTAATTGAAGAAAAATATCTATCGGTATTAGTTAGACAATCTTCAGGAGTTTATAAATATGAATCACGCCGTAAAGAATCGGTTCTATCTGAACAACCATTTAAGATTAATCAAGATAAAACTAGATATCAATTAGATAGTAAAAATCCTGGTAATTATATTATTCAAATCAAAAATAATGATGACGAATTACTTTACCAAGGTAAATACTCTATTGTAGGTAAAGCGAATGTTACTCGTAATTTAGACCGTAATGCGGAGCTTTCATTAAAAATTAAAGACGCACAATATAATCCGGGTGATGAAATAGAAGTCTCAATCACAGCTCCTTATGTAGGTAGTGGTATTATTACTATTGAGCGCGACAAAGTGTATGCTTGGAAGTGGTTCCACACAGATACAACAAGCTCAATACAAAAAATAACCCTACCAAAAGACATTGGTGGTAATGGTTATATTAATGTCCAATTTATTCGTGATCCAAATTCAGATGAAATTTTTATGAGTCCACTTAGTTACGGTGTTATACCTTTCAAAATTTCAAATGATCAATTTAACGATAAAATCGTATTACAAGCACCATCACTAATAAAACCAGGAGATACGCTACCAATTACAATACACACAAATACGCCACAAAAAGCAGTTGTATTTGCCGTAGACGAAGGAATTTTGCAAGTCTCAAATTATAAACTGAAAGATCCATTAAATAGCTTCTTACGAAAAAAAGCACTATCTGTAAGAACTTCGCAAATTTTAGATCTTATATTGCCAGAATTTCGACATTTAATAACAACTTCAGCACCTGGTGGTGATGGTGATAATGATGATGTCTTATCAAATCATTTAAATCCATTTAAACGGAAAATAGATGAACCAGTAGCTTATTGGTCAGGTATTATCGATGTCGATGGCGATAAAACCATTGAATATAAAGTGCCTGATTATTTTAATGGCAAAATTCGTATCATGGCAGTATCAGTTGGTGACAAAACAATGGGACATACTCAAATGTCAACAACAGTACATAATGATATTGTTTTACAACCTAATGTCCCATATTTTGCTGCACCAAATGATGAGTTTGAAGTTTCCCTAAACGTAACTAATCTTATTGAAAATATTGGTGATAAAGTAATTCCTATTAATGTTAAAGTTTCAACCACTCCTAACCTATCAATCACGAGTGATAATAAAAAAACCATCGAATTGGCTAATGGCAAAGATGGGGTTTTAAAATTTAACTTTAAAGCAACAGATCAGCTTGGTAATGGCGATCTTCACTTTTCCGCCAACTATAATGATATAACAATTACACGTGATATTAGCCTTTCAATACGGCCATTAACTGAATACAGATTAATCACAAGAATGGGAAGAATGGCAGATCATAAACAAACGTTTACTGATTTTAGAGACATGTATAATAATTTAAGTAAACGTGAAGCTGCTGCAGCTTATTCACCATTCATACTAAGTAAAGGCCTAAGTACCTATTTGCAGGATTACCCTCATTATTGCTCTGAACAGATTGTTAGTCGCGCGATTCCTATTTTGATCGCTAGTAAATATAAGGAATTTGATCTGGCCTCAAAAGAAGGAATAGCTCCATTATCAGAATTATTCCAAGTGCTGCAATCTCGCCAAAATAGTGAAGGTGCAATTGGTTTATGGTACTCAACTTATAATGTTGATCCATTTATTACATTATATGCAGTAAACTTTATGCTTGAAGCAAAAGAAATGGGTTATCAAGTTCCCCAAAAAATGCTTGATAATGCTAATAAATATTTGCAAACAATTGCTGAATCTAGTGATACTAGTACTTATGGTTTAAGAGTACGTGCTTATGCTATCTATTTATTAACAAGGCAAAATCAAGTTACAACAAGCTATTTAGCCTCTACCATTAGCAATCTTAATCGAAAAGATGATTCATGGAAAAAAGATATAACAGCAATGTATTTAGCTTCATCATATAAAATGTTAAAGATGGATAAAGAAGCAAATAAATTAATCAAACCTGTTTGGCAACAATTAGAAGCTGCATATGATCGTGCTTGGTGGCTAAACAACTATTATGATCCACTGGTCGTTAATGCAGGAAAAATCTATTTAATTAGCAAACATTTTCCTGAAAAAGCAAAAGATATTCCTGCACAAGCATTAGAAAATATGGTTATCATGCTAAATAAACAAAAATATACTACTCAATCGGCAGCAATGACAATATTGGCTTTAAGTAGTTATTCGCAGAGCATTGAACAATCAAATTTATCTAAAGATACTCTTGAAATTAATGCAATATCAAAAGATGCAGAAAAACAAAGAATTATTGCAAATTTAAGTGGAATTTTAGCTAAAGGCAAGTTTAATGATCAAGATGCACAATTAAGCATAACTAATAAATCAAGCTTACCTGTTTGGTATATGCTGTCTGAACAAGGTTATGACAAAGATATCCCTAAAGAGCCAATTAAACGGGGGCTTGAAGTATATCGTGAATTTACTGATCTTGATGGCAAACCTGTTGAACAAGTCAAACTTGGCGATAAAATTAACGTAACAGTTAGAATCCGAGCACTAGCAGATGAAGGTGCAACTAATATTGCCATTGTTGATTTACTACCAGGTGGTTTTGAAGTAGTACAACAACCAATAAATTCTCAAGAAAAAGATTATGACGAATATATTCAAGATAATGAAGAATATGATGACTATGAAGAAAATGATTATGATGAAAATTATGGTTGGGTTTCACCAATTAGTATAAAAACAGGAAAATACACTTGGTATCCTGAATATACAGATGTACGTGAAGATCGTGTTATTATTTATGGTTCAACTTATAATAATAAAATACAAGAATTCACCTATCAAATAAAAGCAACTAATGTAGGAATCTATAGCATTCCACCTGCATTTGGTGAAGCAATGTATGATCGTGATATTCAAGCGGTATCAAAAGGTGGGCAAAAGATAAGTATCATCCCACAACAGTAGTTGTTTTTACAGTTAATTAATCACTCAAACGGGCTTGGCTTATAGCCCGTTTTTTATCAAAGATAACGATAATAATAAAAACCATATTCTAAACCTTGCTTTTAATACTCAAACGATTAAATTAATTTTATTCTTAATATAAAACATAACATGAAACAATAAGGTTATTGATAGGCAAGTGAAAAGGTAAATGCTATGCTTATAGCATTATAAAATAATATATTTTCGTTTAACATTTAAAGGTAATTTTTATGGCCCTACCGTCTTTTTTAACAATATATAACGAACTAATTTCAATACCAACAATTAGTAACGTTACTAACAAGAAATTAGATTATTCTAACAAACCACTCATCGACAAGTTAGCCAGTTGGTTTGAAGATTTAGGTTTTGCTATTGATATCCAACCTGTTCCTAATACTCGTCATAAATATAATATGTTAGCTACTTATTCAAATACCGAAAATAAAACCCAAGGTGGTTTATTGCTAAGTGGACACAGTGACACTGTTCCGTTTGATGATGGGCAATGGAGTAAAGATCCCTTTAAATTAACGGAAGAAAATAATAAGTTATATGGACTTGGCACCGCTGATATGAAAGGCTTTTTTGCCTTTATTTTAGATGCGCTGCGTGATATTGATCTTAAAAAGTTAACTAACCCCATTTATATCCTTGCCACCGCCGATGAAGAAACTTCAATGGCTGGTGCCGCATTTTTTGCGAAGAATACTAAATTACAACCCGACTGTACTATTATTGGCGAACCAACATCGTTAATCCCCATCAGAGCACATAAAGGATTTATCTCTAATTCCATTAAAGTCATTGGTAAATCAGGGCATTCTAGCGATCCCGATAAAGGTATTAACGCTATCGAAGTGATGAATTTAGTCATTGAACGCTTGTTAGTACTAAAACAAAAATTCAAAGAACAATATCATAATGACGGGTTTAGCGTTCCTTACCCTACTCTAAATTTAGGTGTTATTCACGGGGGGGATGCGGCCAACCGTATTTGCGGTTGTTGTGAGCTAGTGATTGATATTCGTGTATTGCCCGATAACGATGTTGATTCACTTTATCATGCGCTTTGTGAAGCACTGCAACCCGTTATGGATAAATATCCAAATCGAATTGCTATAGAATACGAAGTTGCCCCAATTCCGGGCTATGAGTGTAAAAAAGATCATCCAGCATTACAACACATTGAAAAATTAGTCGGTCATAGTGCGCAGACAGTCAACTACAGCACAGAAGCCCCCTACCTAAACCAAATTTCACCAACGATTGTATTAGGACCTGGTTCAATTGAACAAGCACACCAGCCCGATGAGTTTATTTCAATGGACTTTTTAAAACCAACTAAAATAGCAATAGAACAACTAATTAAGGATTTTTGTCTTTAATCTGTTTTTTATTCGCCGATAAAATAACATCGGCGAAATTTTATAAAATAAATCTAACTAAATGGAAAAAGTTGCAAAATCGGTAGCGATTTCAGTATTTGCAAAAACACTTTTTGCTTCATTAACTAACTTTTTATTGTTATTCAAATTATATCTTGGGCTTATATGAGTCATTATAAGTCTTTTGGCATTAGCTTGTTTGGCAATCGTTGCCGCATGTACAGTGGTGGAATGACCACGTTCAATAGCCTTATCAACTAAAGCATGTTCTTGGGTTGCTTCATGAACAAGCAAATCAACATCATTAGCAAGATCAATTGAGGTTTGGCAAGGAATAGTATCACCTAAAATTGCTAACTTTCGGCCTTTTTTAATTTGACCTAAGTAATCTGTACCATTAATTATTCGCTCATCATCAAGTGTAATTGTTTTACCATTTTTAAGATCGTTATAAAAAGGACCAGCCTGAATATTATCTTGCTTTAATTTATCGATATTAAGCTGAGCAGGTAGATCTTTTTCGATAATACGATAACCAAAACACGGTACACGATGTTGTAATAATTTTGCTTCTACTTGAAACTGATTATCTTCAAAAACGGTACAATTTTCTTCAAGCTCAATGATGTTAAGAGGATAGGTTAACCAAGAATAACTAATTTCAATGACAGTTTCGATAAGGATTTTAATTCCTTTCGGAGCGATCAATGTTAAAGGAGATTGATTCTGCATCAAGGAACGGGAAGTTAAAACACCTGGTAGTCCAAACAGATGATCGCCATGTAGATGTGTTAAAAAAATGATCTCAAGTTTAGCAAGACTAAACTTGGCTTTTTGCATTTGCATCTGAGTTGCCTCACCACAATCAAAAAGCCAGAACTTACCCCGCTCTTGCCTAAGATCCAATAAAATACTGCTCACATTACGTTGTAATGTTGGGGAACCAGCACTTGTCCCTAAAAAAGTCAAATTCATAAAGATTTAAACATTTTTACGTTCAATAGTCTGTTCACCCCAGAACAACTTATCCGCTTTGGTTTTAGAAAACGCAATTTTCAACACTTCATCACTACCTTCTGACCAAATTTGTTCGGCAAGTTTTTCATCATGGTTAGCTAGCTCAAAAATAGCCTCAGCAATTTCAATCGAGGTTTCACGAACAGAAGCCCAAGATTTAATATCATGTATTTCTTTTTTATCGATGTTCATTTTGCTACTCCTTTGAGTTGAATTAGAGGTAAAATAAACCTATTTACTACAAAACACAATAGGCTAAATACGTATGATAACAATTATTTCTCCGGCGAAAACTTTGGATTACCAATCTCCATTATTAACCCAAAATTACACACTTCCTCAATTTATTGACTCAACTAAAAGACTTATTCAAGATTGCAAAAAACTAAGTATTGAAAATTTAGCTAACTTAATGTCTATTAGCAAAAAATTAGCCGAACTTAATTATGAGCGATTTAAAGATTGGCATAGTGATTTTAATCTTGAAAATGCAAGACAAGCTATACTTGCTTTTAAAGGTGATGTTTATGAAGGATTACATGTTGAAGATTTTACTGATAAAAATCTACAGTTTGCACAATCCCATTTAAGAATATTATCAGGTCTTTACGGTATTTTAAGACCACTTGACCTAATTCAACCTTATCGGTTAGAAATGGGGATCCGCTTAAAAAATGGTAGTAACACTAATCTTTATCAATTTTGGGGCGATAAATTAACTCAACATCTTAATAGTGAACTAGCCAAAACATCAGATCGCACATTAATCAATTTAACCTCAAACGAATATTTCAAGGCGATCAAACCAAAACAATTAAATGCAACTATAATTCAACCTATTTTTTTAGATCAAAGCAAAGAAACCTATAAAGTTATCAGTTTTTATGCAAAAAAAGCACGCGGACTAATGAGCCGATACATTATAAAAAATTGCATTGAAAAGAGTGACGATATTAAAAGTTTTAATCTAGAAGGCTATCAATTTGATTCGAAACGATCAACTGACTTAGAATGGTACTTTATACGCAATCATCAATAAAATAATAATGATGGAATTTCTTACTACATTATGGGCACAGTTTTTATCTACTTTGCCTTTATTTATCTTAATTTTATTAGGATATTTAGCTGTTAAAATTGGTCGTTGGCAAAAAACAGTAACCGACAGCTTAACTAAATTTACTTTTTATATTGCATTCCCCATAATGCTGTTTCAGATTATGAGTCATTTTTCTGAACAGTCGCAAATCGATATAAAAGTGTTATTTGTCTTTTTTGGTGGATCATTTATCGTCTTTGCGTTTGGTTGTTTGGTTGCATCAAAATTATTTAAATTAACAGGTTCAGAAAGTACACTTTTTGCTATGGGTGGTATCTATACTAATACCGTCTTTGTTGGCATTCCCATCATCAAAATGCTACTTGGCGAGAAAGCAATCCCCATAGTAGCCATTATTGTTATATTTAACGCTCTGATTTTATGGACACTTGCTACCGTATCAATTGAATTTGTTCAAATGGGTAAATTTTCTGGACGGAGCTTTATCAAAGCATTAAAAAACGTATCAAAAAATCCTATTATTATAGGTATTTTCACTGGGATTGTCGTAAATTATATTGGATTACCTATGCCCAAATTTATCAATCAGTCAACAAAAATGGTCAGCGATATGACTGCACCACTCTCATTAATTGTGCTAGGTATGGGACTGGCTGAATATAAAATTCGCGACAAATTACTTATTACGACCTCTATCTGTATTTTAAAATTAGCTGCATTGCCAATTGTTACTTACATTATGGGTAAACTATTAGGTTTACCAACTTTGGAATTACAGGTAGTGGTATTACTTAGTTCGGTTTCAATTGCAATAAATTGTTATATGATGGCAAGACAGTTTGAAGTGTTACAAGGACCTATTGCTTCAAGCTTACTAATATCAACGACGCTGTCTTCTATTACAACGCCGCTAATTTTATCGATTATGACACATTTACCTTAACTGCTTATTGTGCTTGACTCAATGATCGATTTTTAATTTTGTAGTGTAGCAATAGTGCCAACACAATAACTACACTACCTAATATAAAGCGTAACCAGTCTAATGATTGATGCCAAATAACCACATTCACTAAAATCCCTGTTGGGATAACCACATTATTCATAATAGCCAAAGTACCCGAATCAACTTTTGTCGCGCCAAAATTCCATAAAAAGTAACACACACCAGAAGCCACTATTCCAAGCCAAATAATAATTCCCCATTGCAAATTAGTTGTTGGTAATTTTGATGCATCACCAAACAGCAGCCAGCCAAAGCTGGCAACAATCACTGATCCAAAATAAACCCAAGCAAAAGCTTGATGTTGGGGCATTGGATAAACCTCCATAATCCTTTTATACCCTACTTGACCTAAGGCAAAAACAATATTAGCCCCTTGAATTAATAAAAAACCAATAATAAAGTTTGTACTAATATGATCATAACGAATAATAGCGGCACCAATAACAGCTATTATTGCCGTAAAAAGGTAACTCAATCGTAATGGATGACGTTGCAGTAAATCATAAATAACCGTGACATAAATTGGTGTAAAAATGGTAAACAACAGCACTTCAGGTACTGAAATATATTGGAAGGAATTATAATAAAAAAAGTACATAACCCCTAATTGACAAGCCCCAACCCCCATTAAAAGAAACATGGTTTTAGGCTTAATATTTCTAAAGTGTAAAAAAGGCAAAAAGGTAATAAATGCTAACACAACACGCATAACCACAGCAAACCAAGTATCAACCTGTCCACTGATATAAACACCAATAAAACTAAACGAAAACGACCAAATAATTGTTACAAAAATAAGATAAAGCATAATTGATGGATATAAAGAAAATAATAGAGACGCATCGTATCAATTGGCTTAACACTTGTAAACTTTATATCATAAAAATTGATTACTATGATAAAATAATTGACAATCTTTAGGAATTGCTAGCGCTATATACAATAGTCTGAGAAACCACGGTAATGAACATGCATAAAAAACAATTTAATAAATAAAATTAAATGTTAGTGATAAAAAATTGGCTAACGTAGCCTCTTTGGTGAAAATCCAAAACGTTGTTTAAAGTAAAAAGCAAAACGAGAGCCTGATTCATATCCCACTTCTTGGGCAATTTGTAAGATCGTTTTTTGGGTAGTTTGTAACAGCATTAAACCAAAATTCATTCTTATATCTAAAATAATTTTGGATAAATTATATCCTTCTAAAGCAAGATGTCGCCGTAAAGTTGATTCGCTCATAGCAAATTGGTTTCTCAAATTACCGTAAACAATGCTAGTAAATCCTAGAGCTAAAGCATTGCTCAAATTTGTTCCAGACAAATTTGCCCTCGTCAAAATACTGCCCTCAAAAGCGCAGGTTTTGAGGGCAGGTGTAATATTCTATCACAAGGTCGCCATAAGAGTTGAAATTTCTGTCAAAAACTTTCAGGTAACTATGTGTTTCAGTATAAAAAGTAATTGAGTATAAAATGCAAATTTTGTTAGGATTGCATTGTCGATACTTTTCAACAACAAATCAACTGTCTTCAGATGTTGTAAAAGATAGTACATGTTATAATTAAAACCATGTGCAACATTGATTTTATTTAAGTTTTTTAAAAAATTTTAAACACAACCTATGAGTTATACGGTATATCAAGTGATGATATTTATTCGCAATTAGCCTGAAATCAAAAAGTAAAAATAAATTTTAGGAATGATTTACTTTGTTTAAAGTAATATGATAAGCGGTTAACATCTTGTAGAATTAAGGGAATTATTTTAATTATAAAGAGTAAATATCACTGATTTTTCATATGCCTTACAATATATTAAATATATCCTCCTTAAATGCCGTTATCTAAAACAAAGATCCTCAAAAATGATTAATTATGGCATAATATGCGCCAATTCATATTTCCGCGACTTCACTCAAAGGCTAATTATTACTTATATGAGTGAAACGCATGTTAAAGAGAGTAAATTCTAGTGTTAAGTACAAATAACATCACAATGCAATTTGGAAGTAAGCCATTATTTGAAAATATCTCGGTTAAATTCGGTAATGGTAATCGTTATGGTTTAATTGGTGCCAATGGTAGCGGTAAATCAACTTTTATGAAGATTATTGGTGGTGATTTAGTGCCAACATCTGGTAATGTTGCTTTAGATCCGCATGAACGATTAGGTAAGTTACGCCAAGACCAATTTGCGTTTGAAGAGTTTACCGTACTTGATACCGTAATTATGGGACATACCGAATTATGGCAGATCAAGCAAGAACGTGATCGCATCTATTCACTTCCCGAAATGAGTGAAGAAGACGGCTTTAAAGTTGCTGATTTGGAAACCCAATATGCCGAAATGGATGGTTATAGCGCTGAAGCTCGTGCGGGTGAATTATTATTAGGTGTTGGTATTCCAATTGAGCAACATTATGGATTAATGAGCGAAATCGCACCAGGCTGGAAATTACGAGTATTATTAGCCCAAGCCTTATTCTCAAATCCCGATATTTTATTGCTTGACGAACCGACCAATAACTTGGATATCGATACTATCCGTTGGCTTGAAGACACCTTAAATCAACGCGAAAGCACCATGATTATTATTTCGCATGACCGCCATTTTTTGAATATGGTCTGTACCCATATGGCAGACATGGATTATGGTGAGCTTCGCATCTACCCTGGTAACTATGATGATTATATGACAGCATCAACGCAAGCGAGAGAGCGTTTATTAGCTGACAATGCCAAAAAGAAAGCACAAATCAGTGAGCTACAATCTTTTGTTAGTCGATTTAGTGCCAATGCGTCTAAATCAAAACAAGCAACTTCGCGCGCAAAACAAATTGAAAAAATAAAACTCGAAGAAGTCAAGGCCTCTAGTCGCCAAAATCCATTTATTCGTTTTGAGCAAGATAAAAAACTATTCCGCAATGCGCTTGTTGTTGAAAACCTGACCAAAGGTTTTGATAATGGTCCACTATTTAAAAACTTAAACCTAATGGTCGAAGTGGGCGAAAAAGTCGCTATTTTAGGGACTAACGGTATTGGTAAAACGACATTAATAAAAACACTGATGGGAGAGCTTACTCCCGAACAAGGCGATATAAAATGGTCTGAAAATGCCAATATTGGTTATTATGCACAAGATCACGAATACGAATTTGAAGGCGACTTAACTGTATTTGACTGGATGAGCCAATGGAAACAGCCAACCGATGACGAGCAAGCCGTACGTAGTATTTTAGGTCGATTGTTATTTTCACAAGATGATATTAAAAAGCAAGTTAAAGTCCTATCTGGTGGTGAAAAAGGACGTATGTTATTTGGTAAATTGATGATGCAACGTCCTAACATTATTGTTATGGACGAGCCTACTAACCATTTAGATATGGAATCCATTGAATCACTCAATATGGCATTAGAGCTTTATCAAGGCACGCTATTTTTTGTTTCACACGATCGTGAATTTGTTAGTTCGTTGGCAACACGCATTGTTGAAATTACACCTGAAAAAGTCATTGATTATACAGGTAATTATGAGGATTATTTGCGTAGCCAAGGGATTGAATAATCAGTTATTAATAAAAATAGCCACTAATAATAATGTGGCTATTTTCTGTGTATTAATAATTTTTATTGTTTTATGCAATGCTAAAGTATCTTTTTTTTGATGCTATTTTCGACAAACAGGAGTGCATCCATCATATTTAAGCAAATTATAACCAACATAACCATTTTGGATATCAATGCCAAATATAAGTCCATTTGTATACGCCTGACTACTCCAAGTACATCCTTGAGATAAATCAAAACCATTCTTAGGATAACCTTTATATAAATTCCCCCATTCTCCGTAAAATGTGCCGTCAATATCTCGCGATAATCTTGCTTCTCGATTATGATACCATTCAGGAAATGATCCAGTTCCATTCCCGGTTACAGCTGTTGCTGCACTTGGAGCATTGCTGAGTTCCATTGGTGAATAAAAATAACTTGCCGCTTCTTCTGCACTAATCATCCCTAAATCACGTCCAGCACAAGCATTAGCTGCAGGGAAAATACCATTTCCAGTATCTAAATGCTTCTCTGTTTTATATTGTGTTGGCGGAAGTGCTCGTATCCATTTTTTAATGGTAAAAGAATAAATAAACGTTTTTGAAGGCCTTATTGTATTGGGTTTTGTCCTTGCTGTTAAAATTACATTAAAAGGTAAATTGGGATGAACGGATGAATTAAAGGTAACAACACCTTCACTTCCCGCTACATTACTTATTGAGACTAAATTCGGATTACTTGATGTATAAATATAATCACTTTGTTCATTACTCATTCTTAAAGTAAATTTTGCTTGATCAAAAGCCGTTGTGGGGAATTTAGTAGGAGCCAAAGCCGAAAAACCTTCATTAGGGAAGAAAACTCTAGGATTATAACCACCAATAAATTTGCAATTTGTTGTATTAGTACAAGTATTTTTGTTAACGCCAGAAGCATCATAAATTTGTAAACTAGCAGGTTTTATATAGCAAACTTTGAAATCATCAACTTTTATTGTATACGTTTTACTAAGACTACCATAAGCATGTTCAAATGGTATGCCATATTGAGATTGCGCTTTAACACTATTAGCGCTAATCGTCAATTGATATGGGCTTTGGCATGAATCTAATTTGTTTTTTAATTCATCAGCAGATAACGTTCTTATCGTACCATCTGACTGTCGATAACGCCAAGTAGCAGTTAATGTACCTGTTATTCCCATAGTTGAATGAGCGAAATCGCCATCATCATCACCATAACTTACTCCCACAATATTTGATAAACGTTTTGGTTGTCCATCAGCAACAACTTTTGTAATAAATTGATTAAATTTGTCCCCATTATGCGCATAAATTACTTTATTTATCGATGGATAAATTACTACATAATTAGAGGAACTATCAGGTTTTTGAAAACTCAATAAATCAGCCAGTTCATTAATAGCAGAGCCATTTAATTTTATATAAGGGGCTGAACCTTCAATTGTTTTTATTGTCTTTGCAGATAAAGCAGCATAACTATTAGTAATAGTTAACAATGTCATAAAGATAAAAAAGATGAAATTTATCATCCCAATTTTTCGTATTTTTATCAATCTAAGATAATAAATAATGTATTTATGGCAATTTTTATAAACAAAGAATGAATTTTCGAGGAATTTACTTGATAATATTTTGTTATACAAAGAACAAATTAATGTTGTGTTGTGTTGTGTTGTGTTGTGTTGTGTTGTGTTGTGTTGTGTTGTGTTGTGTTGTGTTGTGTTGTGTTGTGTTGTGTTGTGTTGTGTTGTGTTGTGTTGTGTTGTGT
>NZ_LZHK01000088.1:0-2229 GCF_001690415.1 Gilliamella sp. Imp1-1 | reverse complement strand
CCTTATGCTACCCGCTTGGGCTCCTCCCCTTTCGCTCGCCGCTACTTAGGGAATCTCGGTTGATTTCTTTTCCTCGGGGTACTTAGATGTTTCAGTTCTCCCGGTTCGCCTCATCTAACTATGAATTCATTAGATGATAGTGTAGTTACCCACACTGGGTTTCCCCATTCGGACATCGACGGCTATTACGCTTTTTATCAGCTTACCGTCGCTTTTCGCAGATTAACACGTCCTTCTTCGCCTCTGATTGCCTAGGCATCCACCGTGTACGCTTAATTTCTTAACCTTACAACTCACAGTTGTCTTGGTTTAAATTACGCTTTCTTCTCTTTCTTACTTATTCTCTTTTTATTTATAGATTGTTCAATCAAAGTTCAATAAACTTTAACTAAACCTATAATTAAAAGCCTTTCGTAAAAACGAGAACTCGTTTCTTTCAGCTTGTTCCTAATTGTTAAAGAGCTTTATCTTTCTATTCACTTAACCACTAAATCAAGTAAATACAAACATAATTTTTTTAGAAAAATAATTTCATCACATTTTATGGCGTCCCCTAGGGGATTCGACCCCCTGTTACCGCCGTGAAAGGGCGATGTCCTAGGCCTCTAGACGAAGGGGACTTAATTATTTCTCTTCTAAACAAACAATCTGTGTGAACACTTACGAGCACTTCGTAAGGAGGTGATCCAACCGCAGGTTCCCCTACGGTTACCTTGTTACGACTTCACCCCAGTCATGAACCACACCGTGGTAAACGCCCTCCCGAAGGTTAAGCTATCTACTTCTGGTGCAACCCACTCCCATGGTGTGACGGGCGGTGTGTACAAGGCCCGGGAACGTATTCACCGTGACATTCTGATTCACGATTACTAGCGATTCCGACTTCATGGAGTCGAGTTGCAGACTCCAATCCGGACTTAGACGTACTTTGTGAGGTCCGCTTACTCTCGCGAGGTCGCCTCCCTTTGTATACGCCATTGTAGCACGTGTGTAGCCCTGGTCGTAAGGGCCATGATGACTTGACGTCGTCCCCACCTTCCTCCGCTTTATCAACGGCAGTCTCCTTTGAGTTCCCGACCTAATCGATGGCAACAAAGGATAAGGGTTGCGCTCGTTGCGGGACTTAACCCAACATTTCACAACACGAGCTGACGACAGCCATGCAGCACCTGTCTCACAGTTCCCGAAGGCACTCTCGTATCTCTACAAGATTCTGTGGATGTCAAGACCAGGTAAGGTTCTTCGCGTTGCATCGAATTAAACCACATGCTCCACCGCTTGTGCGGGCCCCCGTCAATTCATTTGAGTTTTAACCTTGCGGCCGTACTCCCCAGGCGGTCGATTTATCGCGTTAGCTTCGGAGCCCATCACTCTAGGCAACAAACTCCAAATCGACATCGTTTACAGCGTGGACTACCAGGGTATCTAATCCTGTTTGCTCCCCACGCTTTCGCATCTCAGCGTCAGTATCTGTCCAGAAGGCCGCCTTCGCCACCGGTATTCCTCCACATCTCTACGCATTTCACCGCTACACGTGGAATTCTACCTTCCTCTACAATACTCTAGTTAACCAGTTTTAAGTGCAATTCCTAGGTTGAGCCCAGGGCTTTCACACCTAACTTAATTATCCGCCTACATGCCCTTTACGCCCAGTCATTCCGATTAACGCTCGCACCCTCCGTATTACCGCGGCTGCTGGCACGGAGTTAGCCGGTGCTTCTTCTGTGATTAACGTCAATTAATAAACCTATTAGATTCATCACCTTCCTCATCACCGAAAGTACTTTACAACCCGAAGGCCTTCTTCATACACGCGGCATGGCTGCATCAGGGTTCCCCCCATTGTGCAATATTCCCCACTGCTGCCTCCCGTAGGAGTCTGGACCGTGTCTCAGTTCCAGTGTGGCTGGTCATCCTCTCAGACCAGCTAGAGATCGTCGCCTTGGTGAGCCTTTACCCCACCAACTAGCTAATCCCATATGGGTTCATCAAATGGCGCATGGCCCGTAGGTCCCATGCTTTGGTCTCTCAACTTTATGCGGTATTAGCAGTCGTTTCCAACTGTTGTCCCCCTCCATTCGGCAGATCCCCATACCTTACTCACCCGTCCGCCACTCGTCATCAAGTGCAAGCACTCATGTTACCGTTCGACTTGCATGTGTTAAGCCTGCCGCCAGCGTTCAATCTGAGCCATGATCAAACTCTTCAATTTAAAGTTTGATGCTCAAT
>NZ_LZHK01000087.1:0-4019 GCF_001690415.1 Gilliamella sp. Imp1-1 | reverse complement strand
TGTTATTATTTGATTTTTGTGTTGATTTCGTGTTTTTCTCTTTAGATGTAATAACATAAGTTTTATCTATTATTAAAATAGATCTAAATTAGAACATATCGAAAATGTTATTTATAAAAACTCTATTTTTTGAATAATTATAGATAGGGATATTGGAGGTAGTATGGTTAAATGGAAAAAACTTATTTGGGGTTTGGTTTGTTTTGCAGGGATTTGCTCTACTAAATCTTTTTGTTTATCAGCTACCACGACTAATGTCATTCATGGAAATGCTCCACGTTTTATTCCTTTAATAGAAGATAAAATTGAAAATGATAAGGAATTTGAATATTTTGGTGTTAATTATAAAGGAATAGATTATTTTAATACTACTGATTTGAATGCTGCGTTAGGTGTGGATGTGGCGTCTCAAACACCCTCAAGTTTGAAACTAACTGTTGCTATTAAACAGCCAAGTAACACCGATGTGATAGATGTTGATGGTGATGGTGATTTTACCCTAACAGGACATACAAGCAACTCGCTTTCATTAGATTGGTATTACGAAGATACTAAAAATAATGAAATTAAATTAACTCAAGCTCAAAAAAACCTTAAGTTTAGAGAATTAGTAATAAGTGGTATTTACCCATATATAAAAGTAAACGGAGCAATTTCGCTAAACACAAAATATGGTGTTCCTAATCTTCAATCTTATCCAGATAATAACATTGCAATAACAAAAATACCTTATCGAAATTTTAATGTAATGATAGGTGGCGAAGCAATTAAATATGCCAGTCCACATATGGCTTATTCTGGTGGGATTTATACCTATGGTGATACAAAAATTATTGATCCAACACTTTATAATGGTTTTTTACCACAAGAAAATTATTTAAATAATTTTCCTTCAGTTGGTGCTAATAATCTCTATTTTTACTTAGTGACAGATGGTATTGATAACTCATTGAGCACAACAAAATGGACAGTAAAAACATCAAATGCTGATGATGAGTCACCCAATGCTATTACCGCCACTATAAAAAAATCGATTGCACCTGGCACGGTAGGGTTTAAAGCTTATAATGCAAAAAATATGGTTCTTGTCACTTTAAAAGGTCCTGACTCATCAACTAAAGACGCAAGTCAGGCTACCGCACCAACTGCCAAATTACCTGTTGATATTGAATTAATTGGTGAAACTAAACAAGGTGTGACACTTAGCTACAGCTTTAGAATAACTAAATGGTTTATTAATAGAGGTTCTTTTACTGCGGGACATGCTGAACAACAAGCTTGGTGCGAAGAATTAGGCAGTTATCGACAAGCAACCGCTAGAGAGCTGTCTAATGCAGTAATAACTGGTGCTTCAGATAACAAGCATAATGACAATTACTATAAAAGAGCTGTACATGAGGGATTAATCACAGAATGGGGGGCGGTAAGATATTTTGAAGGTTCTCATTTTGATCATATAACTTATGGCTGGACGAACACTGAAACCGTTTCCAATACTAATACGAGTGTTTTTCTTTATGTAAATATGAATGATGCGGCCTTACATTTACCCCCTAATAATGACCAACAGTTCTATGCATTATGTATATCCAAATAAGATAATGGCAATATTTATTCGAAGTTTGTTTAGTTAATAGATGTAACAACGCAATCGATCTAATAGTTTTTATAGGATTTGCTAGCATTGTTTACAGTAATTTGAAAAACTACTGTAATAAATATACATAAGAAAACAAAACTAACGTCTTATCACAGACAAGAGATATGGCGTTTATATCATAAAGAGAAAATAACGATTACTGATTTGGTCAAACGTTTTATGGTTAGTCGTCCAACCATTTATAACGTACTAAATAAAGAAAGCTCGTTTGAAGCATTTTGTTCCATTAACTAGTAAGAATGAACGTTATAAAACCATTTGTTATGGTATTAAATGTTTGGTTAAAGTCAAAAAATTGATTGAGAATAAATTAAGACGGCAAGCTAAACGCTATAACAAAATCTATCCAGGTGAAATGCTACACGTTGATACCAAACGTTTGCTTTTACTTAAAAGTGAAACGAAACAGCAAACTAGAGAATATTTATTTGTTGGTATTGATGATTTTTCACGTGAGTTTTATGCGGGAATTTACCCCGATAAATCCCAATTTAGCTCAGCACAGTTTTTACAAAATAATGTATTAGCACAATGTCCGTCCTTATATCACCACCTGTATTTATTCCGATAATGGATGTGAATATCAAGACACAACTGAACACTTATTTGTTAAAACGTGTAATAACCATCATATTAATCAAAAATTCACCAAACCTGTCTGCCCACAAACGAATAGAAAAACCAAAAGAGTGATACGAACTTTGAATTGCGATGTGACATAATCGGCAAAGATTTAGCGATTCAAAAGAGAGAAAACAAAAACTTAAACGCTTTATTAATTTTTATAATACGGTTAAACCGCATAAAGCGATTTCAGGGAAAACGCTTATAAGTTTTTAGAAAATTATTTTAGCTATGAGGTGTAAACAATTCGGCGTTTTCCTGCAAATAAAACTTATTAAATTTCTCTTACCTATAAATTATAAAATAGCTACTTATAAAATAGTATTTGTAGGTAGCTATCTAAATGGGGAGTTAGTCTTGATGAGTAAAAATAGAAGAAAATTTATTTTTATACATCTCTTTACTAACTTTGACAAATCGAATTGTTTTGAAAATACCTAATAAGCTTGCTTGATGCACACGGTATAACAGGCGATGAATAGTTAAAGCAAAAAATCCTTTAACATTCATTTCGCGTTTACCTGCAATTTTAACTACACCGAGTGCTGTATCATGCAGAGAAATAATTGTTCCATTATCAACATAATTAAATAATTTCATTGGTTTATTATTTAACATGTTAATAATATTTTCATAACATATTTTCGCCATTTGATGTGCGGCTTGTGCTGTAGCAGGTGAGGCTCTACCGCTGTCTTGCATAGCATAAGCACAATCACCAATAACAAAAATATTATCGTCTCGTGTTGTTTGTAATGTTGGTTTAACCACCAGCTGATTTGAACGGCTTGATTCTAAACCAGCAATATCTTTTAAATAGTCTGGCGCTTTTACGCCTGCAGTCCAAATCATAATATCTGCGTTAATAATATCGCCTTCCTTTGGATAAAAGCCGTCACTTTCTGCTTTAGTTATCATGGTTTTTGTTAATACATGAATACCACGTTTTTGAAGGGTATTAGTAATATTTAATGCCGTTTTTTCAGGTAAAGCAGGTAAAATACGGTCAGTTGCTTCAATAATAGATACATCAAGCAAATCAGAGCACATTTTATTACGCCCACAGTTACCAAATGTTTCAACCATATGAGGTAACTCAGAAGCTAATTCAACACCTGTTGCGCCACCACCAACAATAGCAATACGAATTTTATTTTCAGTTGTCGTTTCATGTTCATCAATAATTGAACAAAAACTAGCAAATTTTGTAATTAGTGTTTCACGTAGATGAATTGCTGCGTTTTGGTCATCTAAAAAGATACAATGCTCTTTAACTCCAGGTGTTCCAAAATCGTTTGAAGTACTTCCTATTGCCACAACTAATGTATCGTATGGCACAGAAATGGATTCGCTATTTGAATTCTCAATAATAACATGCTTTTCTTCACGATTAAGATTAGTAAATGTGCCTTGAATGAATTTAAAATGGTGTTGTTGTCCTTGTTCAGCATAATCAATTTTATCAGCTTGCTCATTTAGAATACCAGTAGCAACTTCATGTAGTAAAGGTTTCCAAATATGATAAGTATTCTTATCTATTAGTGTAACCTCGGCTTGATCACTTTTCCCTAATTTATCGCCGAGATCAGTTGCTAATTCTAATCCTCCTGCGCCGCCACCAATAATAATTATTTTAACCATATTAAATACCTTAAATTTTTATTTTTTTAAAGTTTACTAAATAAGTAGGTTTTTATCTATTTTATTTGACTAATATCACTTATAAATAAAACCT
>NZ_LZHK01000086.1:0-34591 GCF_001690415.1 Gilliamella sp. Imp1-1 | reverse complement strand
GTTTAACAGCATTTGGAATTAAACGGTCGTTAAGTCGCAAAGGCTGCCCCTATGATAACGCAATTGCAGAAAGCACATTCAAAGCAGTGAAAACAGAATTTGTGTCAAATACTATTTTTGATTCACTGGCGCAACTTAAATTGGAATTTAATCACTATGTGGATTGGTTTAATTATAATCGACTTCATTCAACATTAAATTACCAGTCGCCGATTGAATACAAAAGAAATCGATGACCTTATCTTTTTGGTACTAAAATGTGTGGACATACCAAACCAATCAGCGGCTACCTTTTTAAAGGTGCTAGTAATTTCGTCATGCTTACGTTGTTCTTGTTCTGCTTTGTGCTCTTGAGGATCTACACCTTGCTTTATTAATTCTCGCGCTTCATCTCGTTGTTTTCGCGCTTGCTGTAGTGAAACCTCAGGATAACTACCGAAGCTAATTAATGCGCCCTTTTTGGTATATGGACGCGTATACTTAAAACGCCAGATTTTAGAATTATTCGATTTAACTAAGAGATACATACCACCGCCATCAAATAAAGAGTAATCTTTATCTCTTGGTTTGGCGGCTTTTATTTGGGTGTCTGTTAATGGATGTGTTTTCCTTGCCATAATTATTTTAGGTATACGATATATAGGTATATTGCGTCTGTATACCTAAGCATATACCTAAAAATTATGGTTGTAAATGTACCTTACTGATACTTAATGGGCAATGAAATAGACTTTAAGGCTTGTTATTACTGGGTTTGGTGTACTTTATAGGGTTTAAAAGAATGTTACTGATTATTGAATTGGTGGAGCCAAGGGGGATCGAACCCCTGACCTCAACGCTGCCAGCGTTGCGCTCTCCCAGCTGAGCTATGGCCCCAAATGAAAGGGATAAAACTGTGGCTAATAATATGCAACTAAACGATAAGTGTCAATTAGTTTGGTACTATTTGTTTGAAAAACAGTCTAATAAAACTCTGCCAATTAATGGCAGAGTTCACATAACTAACGCAATATTGAAGGTTGATTTGCCCCTTCTGCTTCAATTTTAGGGGGCATAAAGTGTTCACGTTTTACGCCTAATTTGAGTGACATATACGCAGCAACATAAATTGATGAGATTGTACCAAGCACAATACCAACGCCTAATGTTTCAGAGAAACCTTTTAACATTGAACCACCGAAAATATAAAGAATAACGACCACTGCAAGGGTTGTACCTGACGTCATCAAAGTACGGTGCAATGTTTGTGTTAACGAGATGTTGATAACATCGTAAGGATCTGCTCGTCGAATCTTTCTAAAATTCTCACGAATTCGGTCGAAAACTACAATGGTATCATTGAGCGAATAACCAATTATCGATAACATTGCAGCAATGATAGTTAAATCTAGTTCTCGTTCAAATAATGATAGATAACCTGCGGTGATGATAACATCATGCGCTAAGGCAACAACCGCACCAGTACCAAATCGCCATTCAAAACGAAAGGCAATATAGATTAGAATACACACTAATGCGGCACAGATTGCCAATATACCATCTTGGGCAAGTTCAGAGCCTACTGTTGGTCCTACAAATTCAATACGTTTGATTTGAGCATCGGCATCAATATCTTTATGTATTAAATTGGAAATTTTTGTACCTAGTGCATTATCAATAGCAGATAACGTACTACCATCTTTTTGTTTAGCTGAAGGTAATCGAATAATGATATCTTTACTACTACCATAATATTGCACTATCGGCTCATGATAACCCGCATCGCGTAAACTGTTACGAAGGTCATCAAGGTTAACCACTTTTGTTACGGTGAGTTCTACTGTCGTACCACCAGTGAAGTCTTGTCCTAGGTTAAATCCTTTAATAAAAATAACCACAAAGGATGCGACTACCAATAACATTGAAATCACAAAAGCAATAAAGCCAAATTTTAAAAAGTCGAGGACTCTGCGACCATGATTTAAATCTCTAACATCATGATTTTCTTTTTTATTAATAACCACAATAAACCTCTAAATTGATAACTTATTAACACGGCGTCCGCCATAAATAAGATTGGCTAATGCACGAGTACCAACAATCGATGTAAACATTGATGTTACAATACCGATGCCTAGTGTAATGGCAAAGCCTTTAATTGAGCCTGTACCAACAGCATAAAGAATAATAGCTGTAATTAATGTAGTTAGGTTGGCGTCAAAAATACTGCTCCAAGCACCAGCATACCCTTCATTAATTGCATGCTGAACACTACGTCCATTGCTAAGTTCTTCTTTTATTCTTTCATTAATCAGTACGTTGGCATCAACAGCCATACCAACGGTTAACACAATACCCGCAATACCTGGCATGCTTAGCGTTGCCCCAGGAAGTAAAGACATTGCACCAACAATTAAAATTAAGTTAGCAACTAATGCAAGGCTAGCAAATACGCCAAACAGACGATACATCACTAACATAAAGATGACTGAAATCGCTAAACCCCATGCGCAAGATTCTAACCCTTGAGTTATATTTTCTTGCCCCATTGATGGTCCAACAGTGCGCTCTTCAATGATTTGAATCGGAGCAATTAAAGCTCCTGCACGTAATAATAATGATAAATTTTTAGCTTCATCAATATTACCAATACCCGTTACCTGAAAACGGTCACTGAAAATACCTTGAATCGTTGCTACATTGATAACACGCTCTTGTTTTTCAAGAATTGGTTTATCGTTTTCATCACGTTTACCAGTGTCTTTGTATTCAACAAACAATGTTGCCATCGCTTTATGAAGATTTTTTTGGGTAAAATCAAACATTCTTTTACCCCCCGAGCCATCAAGAGTAATTGCAACTTCGGGTTGGCCATATTGATTAGTACGATATGAAGAATCAGTTATATGATCCCCTGTTAATACAATACGCTTATAAAGTAGTACTGGGCGGCCGTTCTCCATATATTTAATTTCTGAGCCATAAGGAACACGCATATCACCCTTTAAGATAGCTGGCAAGTTAGGAGAGCTTTCTTCATTAACTTGTCTAAATTCAAGTGTTGCTGTTGCTCCCAAAATGCGTTTAGCTAATGCTGTGTCTTGTATACCAGGTAATTCAACAACTATACGATCTGCTCCTTGGCGTTGAACAATTGGTTCAGCTACACCCAACTGATTAACACGATTTCGTAAAATTGTAGTGTTTTGTTGTACAGCATCATTTTTTGCTTGTTGTAACCGTTGCTCACTGACATTAATTACAATAGTATTATCACTTTGAGAAACAACTTTGAAATCTTGTATACCGTTGATCTTAGTGATAGCTTTATTGCGATCTTCAGTATTGTCAAATTGTATTAAAATTTGCTGATTACTATCTTTACTGATCGTTTTATAATTTAATTTGCTATTAGTAAATTCGGTTTTTATGTTTTCAATAGATTGTTCAGTGAGTTTACTTAATGCGGTTGTCATATCAACTTCCATTAAAAAGTGAACACCACCGCGTAAATCGAGACCAAGCTTCATTGGTTCTGCACCTAACACCGTAAGCCAAGTTGGTGTTGCTGGTGCTAAATTTAATGCAACGATATACTGCTCACCTAATGCTTCGGATATAATTTCTTTTGCTTTAAGCTGTGTATCGTTATCACCAAGACGAATTAAAATAGACTTATTTTCATAAACTATTGATTTTGGTTTGATATGATTATCAGTTAAAAGTTTTTTGATTTTATCTTGCGTAGCAACGTTAATTTCAGCAGTATCTGATCCTGAAATTTGTATAGCAGGATCTTCACCATAAATATTTGGAAGTGCATAAAGAAGGCCGAGGCAAATTACGACGACCAACATAATGTACTTCCACAAAGGATAACGGTTTAACACGACATATTCTCTTGTGGTATTAGGTAATTAATACAATGAACAATAATAGCGAATAAATACTATTTCTATTATAGTGATTTCATTGTCCCTTTTGGTAAGACTGATGTAATAAAGTCACGTTTGATCACAACTTCAGTCGTATCATTTAATTCTAACGCAATGTAACCATTTTCGTTAACTTTTGATACACGACCAATAAGTCCACCATTAGTTAACACTTCATCACCTTTTGAAATAGAAGCCATTAGATCACGATGAGCTTTGGCACGTTTTTGCTGAGGTCGCATAATCATAAAGTAGAAAAATAGCCCAAAAACTACTAACATGATTAGTAAAAAATAAGGATTGCTTTCAGTGGCTTGCCCATCAATAGCATAAGCATTAGAGATTAAAAAGTCCATACTGGTCCTCTTGATTAAAATAAATTTTAAAGGTCGGAATTATAACATAATAAATTAAGCTATTATTAACTATTTCTTGTCAAAAAGTTTCAGGTAACTATGCGTTCTAGTATAAAAACGAAGCATTCAATGCTACCTAGGCTGATATAATTCCGCCAATAAAACGATGTGGCAGATAAATGTTAATTAGGTGGTCAAATATTGCGCCATACTGACTAAATTAAATAGCCATTTAGGGTATATTCCACAAAGCATCGTCAATAAGGCACATAACACAATGATTAATTCACTTATTCTAATATCAGTCCATTTTAATTTAATTGAAGATTTGCTTGATATTAGATCATCACGACAAACAGGTCTTATATAAAGGTTTATAATTAAGCGAGCATAGAAGTAAAGACCTAATGCACTGCCAATAACAACGGCAGCGACTAACCACCATAATTCGGCTGTTACACCTAATAACACCAGTAAAAATCGTCCAACAAATCCCGCAGTTAAGGGAGTTCCCGCTAAAGATAAAAGTCCAACTCCCATGGCTAATGCTAGGATTGGCCTTCGCCAAAATAGTCCTGATAGGTCAATTTCGTTTTCATGATCTTGAAGTTCATCAGAGTGTGAATCTAAACTGATCGCGCCTAAAATACAGATATTAGCTAAAATATAGCCAATTAGATAAACACCAATAGTTTCTAATGCTAATACTTGATATTGCACAGCTATTAAAGCCGTTAATAAATAACCAAAATGTGCTATTGATGAATAAGCTAATAGTCGCTTTAAACTACTTTGCATTAGCGCCAATAAGTTGCCCCACAAAATAGAGCAAAACGCCATAATAACTAAAATAATACGAATAGTTTCATTGTTAACAATAGGTGCCAATAAAAATAGTCTTGCTATAGCACAAAAAATTGCAACTTTTCCGACTGTTGATAATAATAAGGCGACTATTGTTGGTGCACCTTGATAAACATCTGGTAACCAAAGTTGAAATGGTACAAGAGATAATTTAAAACCAATGCCGACTAGCATTAAGCACACACCTATCAATAATAATAAACTTGGATAAGATATTGTTGAGAGTTGATAGCTTAAACCACTAAAAGTGAGTTCTCCGGTAGTTGCATAATAAAAAGCAATCCCCATTAATAAAAACACGCTGGCGATAGCAGATAAAATCATGTATTTAACTGCTGCTTCCAACGAATGAGTCTGCGTATATTGATAACCAATTAATCCAACAAATGGAATAGATAACAGTTCGATCCCAATAAAAAATGCAATTAAATGGCTTGAGTAAACAAGTGTTACACCACCTAATGCCATGAAAAGTAAAATTAAATAAAATAATCCATGATGATTCTGTTCTTGTTTAAACCAGCGATAAGCAAAACATGCAACGGAAATAGATATCATTAAAATCAAACTGGTGTAAAGTAGCCCATAGCCATCACAAGTAAATAGAGCTGTGATATGGTGTGCTTTCCACTCATCTGTTGACTCGTCATCAATATTCGAATTATTCACAACATTAGAATTAATATCGA
This sequence comes from Gilliamella sp. Imp1-1, assembly GCF_001690415.1. Classification (NCBI taxonomy): domain Bacteria; kingdom Pseudomonadati; phylum Pseudomonadota; class Gammaproteobacteria; order Orbales; family Orbaceae; genus Gilliamella; species Gilliamella sp. Imp1-1. The sequence goes on along the minus strand of NZ_LZHK01000086.1, from coordinate 28,768 downwards.
TATTTTTATTGTCAATGCTATTATTTTCGGTATTACTATCAATATTTATAGTTTCATCTTCATTAGATGATTTGGTCGTTTCTGTAGACACCGTATCAATTGCAATAGTTTCTTCACTCGATCGAGTTTGTTCTTTAGCGGACTCCGAAATCGATGCTGATATTTGCATATTATCACTGCTGATATTAGTAATAGCTTGAGTGCTAAAAGAAATTTTATATCCAACCATCACAGAGCAAATTAAAGCACAGGTTAATCCGCATACTGTTAAAATAGCACATCCTTTGGTACTTAATTTAAAAGCAAATAGTAAAGCTAAAAAAACGATGATGGCTAGACTTAATACAAGAATGGGTGATAAAGCTATCATAGGTTATTACTCCCCTACCCGCTCTGTGGTTATGTATTGTTGTGTTTGATTCACGACAGAATAAGACATATCTAAAACCACTTGAGGATATAAACCGATAAAAATAAGTACACTTAAAATAGTTGATAATAATAAAAGATCTTTCTTACTAAGCCGGCATTTTGTTGCAGCTCCTTTATCAACTACACCATAAAAAATTGGCTGTATACGTACAATAAATGAAATGGACAGTAATAATAAACCAATTACTAGCAAAATTGTATAATAGGAAAAAGCATTATAACTACCAAGCAACATCATATAATTCCCAATAAAATTAGCCGTACCAGGAATGCCTAACACTGCCAATATAAAAAACAGAGTAAAAGAAGATAAATAAGGCACTCTTTCTTTAAGCCCAACAAATTGATTTATATTTCGCGTTGAATAACATTCAACTAATAATCCACTAATTATAAACATGCCGACGATTGCCAAATTGATGGCTATCATTTGAATAACCACACCTTGATAAGCAAGAACAGAACCACTATAGATTATTGCAGTTACAAATCCCATTAAAGCAATATGAATATAAGCTATTAGCTTTTTAATATCAGTTTGGTTAAAAGCAAGTAAAGCAGCATAAACAACCGTAAGTAATGCAAATGCTAACATTAACGGCATAATAATGATTGATGCATTAGGAAATAGTGGTATAACAAAACGCAATAAGCCAAATGCAGCTGTGTTAAGTAATAATCCACTAATCATCATTGAGCCAGTTGTTGAAGATTCGATATGGGCTTCAATAAACCAACCATGAAATGGAATAAATGGTATACGAACAATAAAAGCAGCTAAAAATCCTAGCATAATTAAAAATTCAGTATAACTTGAAATTGGCGTTTTGGTTAATTCTTGATAATCAAACGTCCAATGTCCTGTTAAATTCCAGTTAATCAAAGCTAATGAAACTATCGAAATTAGCATAAGTAAACTGCTCACTTGAGTATAAATCAGGAATTTACTTGCACCATTAAAACGCAATTGCGAACTTGAATCTCGTCGTCCCCATAAGGAGATTAAAAAATAGATGGGGATTGCTACAGCTTCCCAAAAGAAAAACATTAAAAATAAGTCAGTGATTACAAATAACATCATGATTGCCGATGTCATAAATAATAGACATAAGTAAAATAGACCAAGATTGTTTAAGCTTTCTTTACTAGAATAGATAATAGTCAATAATACAATAAATAAGGTTGAGGTAATAACAACCATAGATAAACCATCTAAGACAAGATGAAAACGAATTCCTAATAGAGGGATCCATTCTAGATTAACTTCTTTTACCCAATTTCCCCCTTGATTTAATATAGATATAGCATCTATCCATAATAATATTGACATCAACAATGTAAGAAAAATAGTAATAAAAGCTACAATTATTGGTAATTTTGACCAACGCATTTGTACATTGACAGAAACAACGCCTCTTTGTAAACATACATGGCATAACCAACCAATAAATCCGCCTATTACAGGTAAAAAAACGAGCCATAATAACATGAATGATTACACCTTTATTAAATAAAAATCAGTAGCATTAATATGAAAATGCTACCTATAACCATCGAAACCATATACCACCGAATTTGCCCATTTTCTAGATCAACGGTGAACGCGTTTACTTTTTTGATCCCCCTCATTATCCAATTATCCCAAAAAGCTAGTGGATCTTTTTTCAAAAAATGGGCTAAATAGACATAAGGTTTAACAAATAAAGTATGCAATAAATAATCATAATGCCAATCACTATTACATAAACGTAAAAGGAATTTAACCATTGGTGTATTTAGAATTTCTTGTACTTCGCTATTTGGATGAGCATATAAAATATAAGCAATCAAAAAACTCAATCCAGTCACTGCTGCTAGCAGTAGCTGAAAAGGTAACTGCCCATTAGTATCTAACTCAGCTATCGGAATAATACCTTGAGTAGGTAATGGGAAATAGATAAATAAAGCTGTAGTAAATATTAATAAGATGAAAATTGGTAAATAACTTAACCACTTGGTTTTAGTAAAATCATACTGTTTTTGTTTACGATAAAAAACCATTGAAATTAAGCGCCAAATACCTAAACTAGAAAGTAAAATACCAAACAAACCAATGGTTCCTAATATCAATTTATCTTGAGTCATTAAACCCAATATGATATCGCCTTTAATATAAAATGATGATGAAACCCAAGGCATAGCACTAAGTGATAGCATGATTAACAAAAATATCGCATATAACATCGGAAACGTTTTAATTAAACCACCTAATTTACTGATATCTCGTTCACCTTGACATTTCTTAATTAAAATAGATGAAGCTAAAATTAGCAATGTGCTTGTTACGACATAATTAATTAAGCAATTAAGAGATAAACTCCAACTTTTTGTTGAAAAAGCATAAAATAAATAGCTAATTTGCGTTAAATTAATATATGTAACAATTCGTTTAATATCATACTGCACTAATGCAATGGTGCTAGCAAATAATATAGTCAATGATGAAATCATTGCTATAATAGCAAGAACATCGCTCGACATCATAAACAAATCACTAAGTCTTAAAACTAAATAGACACCAGCTAAAATTACTGTTGAAGATTGCAATAAAGCCATCGCAGGCATTGGAGCTAATGTTGTTTCAGCAAACCATGAATGCATAGGAAATAGTGCCGACTTGCCCATTGCCCCAAGGAATAGCATTAGAGTAATCCAAAATATGATATCAGAATCAACAGCCAAATTATCATGTGCTTGCGTCAAAACGTCACGGATATTTAATGTTTCTAGAGTTTGATACAGTAAAAATATACCAATAATTAGAAAAATATCAGTTAAATGCATAATCACAAATGCTCTAACTGCAGCATAACCATTACGAGGCTGTTTATAGTAAATACCAATGAGCAAGTATGCACTTATACTCAAACCTTCCCAACCCATTAGCATAACAAACAAATTATTGACCAATATTATAGTTAATATGCTAGCAATTAATAAATTACTGTAAGCATAAAAGGTGTAAATATCTTTTTTTGAAGTTAAATCACAAGCTGCAAAAAAATATACCCAAAAACCAAAAAATGAAATCAACGCTAAAAAGGTTAATGATAATCCATCCAAGGTTAAGGAAATAGGTACTGAAAAGTCACCTACCGAAAACCAATTCCACAGTGGTCGAGTGTAAACTAAGGTCATATCAGGTACTGTATTTGAACTAAAATCGATACAAGAAAATACAGTAATTAATGCTATTATCAGCATAGTAGTAATACCAATAATTATCACATTAATTGATCTGATATGTCTCCCTAAGCTCACCAATACTAAAAAAGAAAATAAGGGAACAATAATAGTTAAATAAAGTAAATTCATCCTTTCATTTCACTCAATGAGTCAATATTAAATGTTTTTCGACGGTAAAATAGTTTTATCATCAATGCAAGACCGACACAAACTTCGGCTAAGGCAGTTATTACTGCTAAAATAGCAAGTACTTGCCCATCAGATTGTTGCCAATAGCTACTTGCTGCAAACAACGCAACTATAACCCCATTATTCATAATAATAAGACTAAGTAATAAAAAATAGAAATGGCGTCGAATCATTATTCCTAACAAACCAATCACAAATAAAATAGAAGCAAGAATAAGACTATGTATGAGTGGAATCATATTATTTCTCCAACATAAGCCGATGCATAAAATGATAAGCAATCACAACTGCGCCCAATAGTAAAAACAGTGCCAATTCAGCTATCAAAATGTATGCATATTTAGACATTTCATGCATTAATTCATGAGACTCTTTCAGTTCTGAATAGTCAGTACTTACTACACTATAAATTAGGGCGACTAATAATACAAACGCTAAGACAAGTGGACCTAACCAGATTTTAGGACTAATTCCCTGTTTGTGGTTTTCAACATTATCATCTTTAATTTTCAAAATTGAAGCGACAAGTAAAAAAAGAGTTACCGATCCACCAATAAACAGTAAAATATATAAAATAGCTGAATAATATGTATTAAGTAGAATAAATATTAATGCTGAAGCAAAAAGTGAAATAACAAGATATAAAATTGCTTTATCAACACGTAAACTACTAATTACTTTTATACTAGCAACGACAGCAATAATCGACGCGATATAAAAAACAGCAATCATTAAATAATCCAATGTGTATTCATAATATAGCTAGTATATACCCAAATGATATCAAGATACAGTTTAGTACTGTATTCATAAAAAATAATCCTGTTAAATAAGTTTTCTGATGAATATTTCTAATATTAAATAAACATTCGAAGTCTAATTTTTCATGCTAGATATAATTAAAACAACTAAAAAAAATAAAAACCATAAAATTTTATTATTTAAATTCAAAATTAAATTGTAATAAAGTATAACTTATGCACATTAATCAACATTATACCTATCCCATTAAATTGTCATTTTGATTCATACAGCTTAAAGGTGCTTAGGCATAATAAAATCGAAGACGAGAAAATCATGAATAACCAATACTCATCAATGAGAAGTAATGTCAATATGTTAGGTACTTTACTAGGCAATGCGATCAAACGTGCTACAGGCAATGAAACATTTAATTTAGTTGAAATGATAAGACAATTATCAAAATCAGCTCAACAAGGAGATACTCAAGCTCATAATGAGTTACTTAAATTAATTGAAAATCTTAACGATGACGATTTATTACATGTTGCACGGGCATTTAATCAATTTTTGAATTTGGTCAATACAGCTGCTGAGTATTATGGTATTTCACCCCATGGGGAAGCGTCTAGTAGCCCTAAAAAAATGACCGAATTATTTAGCACACTAAAAAACCTTAATTTTTCAAATCAAACTATTACAAAAGCAATTAATGATTTATCAATTGAATTAGTGTTAACCGCACATCCGACCGAAATTAATCGCCGAACGATGATTAACACTTATACAGCTATAAATAGCTGTCTATCACAACTGGACCATGATGATTTAGCTGACTACGAAATTGAGCGTATTATGCGACGTTTGAAGCAATTAGTTTGTCAGGCTTGGTATACTGATGAAATACGCAAAAAACGCCCTACTCCGATTGATGAAGCTAAATGGGGATTTTCAGTCATTGAAGATAGCTTATGGAATGGTGTACCGCTATTTTTACGTGAACTTAATGACCAATTAGTTGATGCGTTTGATGAACAATTATCGGTTGATCATGTCCCTATTAAATTTACCTCATGGATGGGGGGAGATCGTGATGGTAATCCAAATGTCACAGCAAAAATAACAGAAAAAGTCATGTTACAAGCCAGATTAAAGGCAATTGAGTTATTTTTATCTGACATTCAAATACTTGTTCGTGAGCTTTCAATGACGGAATGCAGTAATTCGGTCATTGAACTGTTAGATGAAAAAAACAAAAACGTTTCAGAGCCATATCGAGCTGTAATGAAGCAGCTACGAACACGTTTAATTAAAACTCACAACTATATTGAAGCTTTATTGAATAATGAACCTATATTAGCACCTTGCGATATTTTGATTAAAAATGAGCAGTTGTGGAATCCACTTTATGTATGTTATGAATCATTAATTGATAATGGAATGTCAACAATTGCTCATGGACCATTGTTAGATACACTGCGTCGTATAAAAAGCTTTGGGTTACAATTAGTCAGATTAGATATCCGTCAAGACAGTTCAGTACATACAGAAGCGCTTGACGCATTAACCAAAGAACTTAACTTAGGTAGCTATGCTCAATGGTCTGAAGAAGAAAAACAAGCGTTTTTATTAGCAGAATTACAATCAAATCGACCATTATTACCTTACAGTTGGCAACCAGATCAAATGGTTCAAGAAGTATTAGATACTTGTCGTGTAATAAAGAAAGCGGGCGAAGAATCAATTGCCTCTTACGTAATATCAATGGCTAAAGCCCCTTCTGATATTTTAGCGGTCTATTTATTATTAAAAATCGTTGACTGCCACAAACACATTCCCATAGTACCGTTATTTGAAACTCTAGAAGACTTAAATAATGCTAAATCAGTCATGCAAAAACTACTGGATATCCCTTGGTATTACAATAAAATTCAAGGTAAACAGATGGTAATGATAGGTTATTCTGATTCGGCTAAAGATGCAGGTACTTTTTCCGCGTCTTGGGCACAATATCGGTCACAAGAGGAATTAGTTAATTTATTTGAAAAATATAATATCAATTTAGTGTTATTTCATGGACGAGGAGGATCAATTGGTCGAGGGGGCGCACCAGCTCATGCCGCACTGCTTTCGCAACCACCAGGATCATTAAAAGGAGGACTTAGAGTTACTGAACAAGGTGAAATGATCCGCTTTAAACTTGGTCTACCAGAAGTGGCTCTTAGTAGTCTTATGCTTTATACTTCTGCTATTTTACAAGCCAACTTATTACCACCACCAGCACCTAAACAGGAATGGCGCAATATTATGGATGAAATGTCAGAAATTTCATGCCATTGTTATCGTAGTTATGTACGAGAACGTTCTGAATTTGTTGATTATTTTAGAGCAGTAACACCAGAGGTTGAATTAGCCAGATTACCACTAGGCTCAAGACCACAAAAACGCCGAACAGGTGGAGGGATTGAAAGTTTACGTGCTATTCCTTGGATTTTTGCTTGGACACAAAACCGTTTAATGGTGCCATCTTGGCTCGGAGCAGGTAGTGCACTTAGAGCTGTTATTGGAGAAGGCAGACAAAACATTCTTAAAGAGATGTACCACAATTGGCCTTTCTTTAATGCCCGATTAGGTATGCTTGAAATGGTTTACGCAAAATCTGCACCAAATATTCACCAATATTACGAACAACGTTTAGTCAATCCTGCATTATGGCCATTAGGTGAAGAATTAAGAAATTTGCTAACCCAAGATATCAATACAGTATTAACTATTACTGATGATATTAGCCTAATGGCTGATTTACCTTGGATAGCGCAGTCGGTGGCCTTACGTAATACTTATATTGAGCCATTAAACTTGTTACAAGTAGAGTTACTGAGTCGTTCACGAAAAAACAACGATAATGATAATAAAAACATCATAGTTGAACAAGGGCTAATGATCACCATTTCAGGAATCGCAGCGGGTATGAGAAACTCTGGATAAATTAAAAAAGGCTAATGCCTTTTTTAATTTTCTGGTAATAATTGTTCTAAATAAGCTTTAGCGTCTTGATCTCCTTGCTCGCTAGCTTTAGTAAACCAATAAATAGCACGCTCTTGATCTTTATCCGTACCTTCACCTTCTAGATATTTAACACCTAAATTATATTGAGCATCAACACTGCCCTGCTCTGCAGCTTTTAGATACCATTCAACGGCTTTTTCCTCGTCTTTAGGCACTCCTCCACCTACATCATACATCACACCAATATTATATTGAGCATCAGCATTACCAGCTTCAGCGGCTTTAGTGAACCAATATGCCGCTTGCGTATTGTCCGGTTTAGTTCCTGTACCTGTTACATACATAATTGCTAAATTGTACATCGCTAATACATGGCCATGCTCTGCCGCTTGTGTATAAAAATAGCTAGCTGCCACATAATCTTGGGTTAAACCATCGCCATTTTCAGACATTAACCCCAAATAATATTGTGCTTCTGGAATATTATCTTTAGCTGCTTTACTAAACCAATCAGCTGCCGTCATGCGATCTTCTTTTACGCCATCACCAAAAAAATACATAATACCAAGATTTAGATAAGCGTCATAAATACCTTCATCACCAGCCTGTGTAAAATAATCAATCGCAGTCGGTATGTTTTTTTCTACTCCATTGCCTTCTTTATACATTAAAGCTAAATTATATTTAGCTAATGCATAATTTTGATCTGCCGCTAATTTAAAATATTTAAATGCTTCATTTAAATCAGGTTCAGTACCTAAACCACTTTGGTACATAAATGCTAAATTATTTTGTGCTTTGGCAAGCCCTTGTTCAGCCGCTTTTTTATACCAGAAAAAAGCTCGAACATCACTAACCTCAACACCTAATCCTTGTTTATAAATATTTCCTAATGAGTACTGAGCTTCTGAGTTCCCTTTTTCTGCAGACAAACGTAAAGAAGGGAGCAATGAATCTGACGCTTTAAGCTTTAATTGAGTATCATCTGATTGCGTCTTATAATTTGTAGCCATTGCACTATAAGAAATAGATAACAATAGTACTAACAATATTTGAATTTTTTTCATATTTTTTAATTATTATAGCAATTTTAATAATTATACATAAATGCAATATAAGGGAATAGTTTTTGTTTAATTCTTATTTGGACTATTTTATTTATACAATTAATATTGATTAAAGATAATTCTATAAACCTAACTCATCCCAAATTTCGTCAATATGGGCAATGACTTTTGGATCTTTCTTAATTATCTTTCCCCATTCACGATTTGTTTCACCTGGCCATTTATTGGTAGCATCTAAACCCATTTTAGATCCTAATCCTGATACAGGTGAAGCAAAGTCTAAATAATCGATCGGTGTATTATCAATAAAAGTCGTATCCCGATGAGGATCCATACGTGTCGAAATAGCCCACATTACATCTTTCCAGTCACGTGCATTAATATCATCATCACAGACAATTACAAATTTGGTATACATAAATTGCCTTAAATACGACCAAACTCCCATCATAACTCGTTTAGCATGACCTGGATATTGCTTTTTAATAGTAACAATCGCAATACGGTATGAACATCCTTCTGGCGGTAAATAAAAATCAACAATTTCAGGAAACTGCTTTTGTAAAATTGGAATAAAAACTTCATTCAAAGCAAGTCCCATGATTGCGGGTTCATCTGGTGGTCTACCTGTATAAGTTGAGTGATAAATCGCATCTTTCCGGCGAGTTAAGTGCGTTACGGTAAATACGGAAAATTGCTCAACTTCATTATAATAACCTGTGTGATCACCATACGGACCTTCTGATGCTAACTCATTAGGATCAATATAACCTTCAAGAATTATCTCTGCACTAGCTGGAACTTCTAAATCATTCGATAACGATTTGACTACCTCTGTTCGGCTACCACGTAATAATCCAGAAAAAGCATATTCAGGTAGAGTATCTGGCACTGGTGTCACTGCACCTAAAATGGTGGCTGGATCAGCTCCAATAGCAATACTAACTGGAAATCTTTCGTTTGGGTGTGCTTGTTGCCATTCGGCAAAATCAAGTGCACCACCACGATGTGACAGCCAACGCATGATCAATTTATTTTTTCCTAAAAGTTGCAAGCGATAAATGCCCACATTTTGTCGATCTTTATAAGGACCTTTAGTAATAGTCAGTCCCCAAGATAACAGAGGTGCTACATCTTCGGGCCAGCAATGCATAATAGGTAAACGAGTCAAATCCACCTCATCATCCTTAAAAATCACCTCTTGGCATGGTGCTGAAGAACGATGTTTGACAGGCATATTTAGTACTTGTTTATACTTAGGTAATACATTAAAAAATTGCCGTATGCCCTTAGGGGGTTCCGGTTCACGTAAAAATGCCAATAACTCACCAATTTCACGCAAAGCTGAAGTATCTTCACGCCCCATTCCCATTGCAACACGTTTAGCGGTACCAAACAAATTACATAAAACAGGCATATCATAACCAATCGGATTTTCGAATAATAAAGCAGGGCCTCCATTACGTAAAACACGATCAGCAATTTCGGTCATTTCGAGATAAGGATTAACAGGAAAAGTAATTTTTTTTAATTCACCTTGTTGTTCAAGATAATCTAAAAAATCTCTAAAATTTGAAAAATTCATTTATTACTACTCCCTGTTACTTAATAGTCTTTAGTTAACCAAATCCTAAAATCATTTTTAATACTTAATACTAATGTAGCTTTGATATTTAACTAGTCTGCATCAAAGTTTTCACTATATATAGGTACTTGTTTATTTTGATTACACTCAACTATTTTAGGTAATAAGGCATCAAATTGTTTTTTATCGATTTCAATAAATTTATCTTGCTCAGCTTGATAAAATAAAAATTGTTCAGATTGATCATCAAATAGAAACGAGGCTATCCAGTCATTTCGATCATCACTATTTTCATTAGCAAATATCTGAATAATACTATTTTCACGTTTTTCAGGTTGATCATGTAATTTATAATCAATTATCTTCTCTGATATTTTAACGTCATACTCATCAAAAATAATATAATCATTTTGATTAGGTTGACACTTTGTTATATTTATATCGGCATTACAAGTTGGTACAAAAAAACATAAGCAGGACAACGCAACGGCATATAGGCTTAATTTCATTTTCAAACCTCTTAATTAGATTTAATCAAATTGTGAATATTACCAATAGCTTCACTGTTATTTGGAGATAAAGTAAGATTGATTGCTTCATCAATTGTTAACCATTGATAATCTAAATGCTCAGTAAGTACTGGTATTATCTCATTAATAATAGGCAGATAAAACCAATGTTCTTTATTTAGCTTAACTTCTGGTGCATATTTATGTCTAAATTGCGGGAAAATATCAAATTCAACGGAATACTTTGCATCAATTAACTCAAGATTTTGCCCTATAATATCAATGCCTGTTTCTTCAAAAACCTCACGAATTGCTGTTTCTCGTGGTAGCTCATTATTTTCCATACTACCTGTTACTGATTGCCAAAAACATGGGTCGTCTTGGCGCTGTAACATAAGACAACGGTTTGTTATCTGGCAGAAAATCACCACCAGAACAGATTCAGGTTTTTTGAATTTTCGCATCAAATATCACTATTTTTTATTTACTTCAATACCAAGTTCAGTCAATGCTGCAATATTGGCTGGGCTTGGAGCATCAGTAAGTAAACAAGCTGCTGCTGTAGTTTTAGGAAACGCTATCACATCGCGAATATTATCCGTTCCAGTTAATAACATACTTAATCGATCTAATCCAAATGCCAATCCTGCATGAGGAGGTGTACCATATTTTAATGCATCAAGTAAAAAGCCAAATTTCTCACGTTGATCATGTTCATTAATACCTAAAATTGAAAAGACGGCTTGTTGCATTTCGCTACGGTGAATACGAACCGATCCACCACCAACCTCATAACCATTGATTACCATATCATAAGCATTTGCAACAGCATTTTCAGGATTATTCAGAAGTTCTTCTGGTGTATAATCTTTTGGTGACGTAAATGGATGATGCATAGCACTTAAACCTTCATCTGTTTCTTCAAACATCGGGAAATCAATAACCCAAAGTACAGCCCATTTACTTTCATCGGTTAAACCTAAATCTTTACCAACCTTTAAACGTAAAGCCCCTAACGCATCACTCACTACTTTATAGCTATCGGCACCAAATAATAAAATATCACCATCTTTAGCATTGGCACGATTAAGCAGTGCTTCCATTTGCAATTCATTAAAGAATTTAGCAACTGGGCTTTGTACACCTTCTAACCCTTTGCAACGTTCATTAACTTTAATCCAAGCCATACCTTTTGCGCCGTAAACTGAAATGAATTGCGTATATTCATCAAGTTGTTTACGTGTTAATTGTGCTCCGTTTGGAACACAAAGCAATGCAACGCGTCCTTTCGGATCGTTAGCTGGTGTTGAAAACACTTTAAAATCAACATCTTTAACCAAGTCAGCCACATCAATAATTTCAAGCGGATTACGCAGATCAGGCTTATCACTTCCAAAGCGACGCATCGCTTCAGCAAAAGTCATAATAGGAAACTTACCTAAATCCACATTTTTCACATGTAACCAAAGCTCACGAATCATCTTCTCCATAACATCACGCACTTGCTCTGCTGTCATAAATGAAGTTTCAACATCGATTTGCGTAAACTCAGGTTGACGATCGGCTCTTAAATCTTCATCGCGAAAACATTTTACAATTTGATAATAACGGTCGAATCCTGACATCATTAGCAATTGTTTAAATAATTGTGGCGATTGTGGCAGCGCATAAAACTCACCTTTATGAATTCGACTTGGAACCAAGTAATCTCGTGCGCCCTCAGGAGTTGCTTTGGTTAACATTGGTGTCTCAATATCTAAAAAACCATGTTCGTTCATAAATGAACGAACAAATGCGGTAATTTTAGCTCGCGTTTTAAAGATCGTTGCCATTTCAGGGCGACGCAAGTCAATATAACGATATTTTAGACGTTGCTCTTCACTGTTGTTTTGATTGAAATCAAGAGGCAATACATCGCTACGGTTAAATATTTTCAATTCAGTTGCCAAAATTTCAACCTCTCCGGTTGCCATATCTTTATTGATTTGACCTTCCGGACGAGCTCTTACTTTGCCTTTAATTTGGATACAAAATTCATTACGAAGTTCACCAGCAAGTTGATATGCTTGTTGATAATCAGGATCAAAAAAAACTTGTACAATACCTTCACGATCACGCATATCGATAAAAATCATACCGCCTAAGTCTCGGCGTTTATTGACCCAACCACATAATGTTACTTCTTGATTAATATAACTTGCATTGAGTTGTCCGCAATAAATTGTTCTCATTAAAATATCCTGTGTACTATTAGCAAAATAATAATTATTATAGAGCAATTTATCAGGGTATAAAGACCATGATTTAAAATAATTTTCATTTAATTTATTTATAGTTAGTTTTTGATAATAAATTTACTTTATAAAAGTTTTTATAAAATAAATTAAATTCAAAAAGATACCAATTAGATCTTAATTTTATAAAAAATATAATCAAATTACTTATTGAAAATAACTTGTCATATCAAATATTTATTAATAAGCTTTAATATTATTTAATAGTTTATTTACTTGATATGAAAGCGTTAATTTCAATTGATTATACGAATGATTTTGTTGCTGATAATGGAGCTTTAACTACAGGCCTAGCTGGTCAAAAAATTGAAGCAGAAATGCTAAACGTAGCAGAATCATTTATAAAAAATAATAATTTTGTCGTTTTTGCTATCGATTCTAATGACCCTTCTGATAGATTTCACCCTGAATATTCTCTTTTTCCGCCTCATAATATAATTGGTACTTTAGTACAACAATTATTTGGTAGTTTAAATAACCTTTATCAAAAATATAAAAATACTAATCATATCTATTGGATAAATAAGCGCCACTATTCAGCTTTTTGCGAGACGGATCTTGATTTACGATTACGCGAAAAATGCTGTAACCAGCGTTGATCCAATCGGTCATCAATGGGCTTTAGATCATTTTAAAAATACATTAGGGCAACGATACTTTAAAAATATTTTAAATAAATTAAGGAGTAAGAATGAAAGTTTTACGAGATTATAAAGTGCATTTACTTGCATTAGTCGTTGTTTTGGCATGTGAGTTTATCGGTAAGCAGTCTATTTGGATTATCGCAGTGTATCCGATGTTATACGCCATGATCATTGGTGGAGTAATAAGTGTTCCCAAATTAAAGATATTAAAACTAAACAATATGAATAATGCCAGCGCCATTATGATTGTAACTTTGATGTTACTTATTGCCAAGCTTGGCGTTTCTGTCGGTCCTAAGATTGATATGATTCTAAAAGATGCTAAGTTAGCATTAATTTTTCAGGAATTAGGCCATTTTGCTGGTACGATTTTATTGGGTTTGCCACTAGCAATGATATTAGGCATGAAACGTGAAGCTGTAGGTGCAACTTATTCTGTTGCTCGCGAACCGAATATAGCAATTGTTGCAGATAAATATGGATTGGATTCCGCTGAAGGTCGAGGCGTTATGGCGATGTATGTTTGTGGCACACTTTATGGCGCTATTTGGATGAGTATACTAGCCAGTGTGATGGCAAAACTAGATATTCTCCATCCTTATGCTTTAGCCATGGGAGCTGGGGTTGGAAGTGGTAGTATGATGGCGGCATCACTTGCTCCAATAAGTGACCTTTATCCAGAAATGGCTAGTGAAATCAAAGCCTATGCAACAACAGCAAACTTAATGTCGAGTGTTGTTGGCATTTATATTTATACATTATTTTCACTACCATTTGCCTCTTTCTTATATAACATTTTTTCGCGTTTACGACGTAACAAAGAAGGAGCACTATAATGAAAAGTTTAGAAACAATATTTTTACTGATCTTAGTTGCCATTATTATGGCTGCTGGTAATACAGTAGGTTACAAAATTGATTTTATACTGTCATTAGAAGCGTTATCAATTTTAGTTGTTATATCAATTGTTGGCTATTTTGTTGGCAAAATTCCAGTATTAAACAAATTTCCGGTCATTTTATGGGTATCAATTGTAGCCGCAGTGGCTTCATCACCTATTTTCCCTTTTCATGAACAAGTTGTTTCACTGACTGACAAGGTGTCTTTATTGGCGGTTTGTACCCCAGTGCTTGCTTATGCTGGATTGGCTATTGGTAAAGATTTAGCATTATTTAAAAGTATCTCATGGCGAATTATTCCTGTTTCATTAGCTGTATTTTCAGGCACTTTTATTTTGGCAGCGATCATTGCTCAAATCACCTTGCATTGGGAAGGTGTTATCTAATTTAAACTAGGATTTAATTTATGACAAAAGAAGAACTTAAAAAAAAGGTTTGTAGTGCAATTGCAAACCGTAAAGCTGATATTAAAGCAATTGCTGAATCAATTTGGGCAGAACCTGAACTTGGTTATAAAGAACACAAAACAGCCAAAAAAGTTGAGCAAACTTTTGAAAAACTAGGTGTTCCATTTAAAAATAAATTAGCAATAACAGGAGTAAAAGGTCGTTTAAAAGGAGGAAAAGGTAGCAACTATAGCATTGCCGTTATCGGCGAGCTTGATGCTATTATTTGTGCAGATCACCCTGCTGCTGACGAAACATCTGGTGCTGCGCACTGCTGTGGACATAATGCTCAAATTGCCAATATGATGGCAGTAACGATAGGATTAATTGATTCAGGGGCTATGCAATTTTTAGCTGGCGATGTCGTACCATTTGCCGTTCCAGCAGAAGAATATGTTGAAATAACTTATCGAAATCGCTTAATAGAAGAAGGTAAAATCAAATATATTGGTGGCAAACCAGAGTTAATTTCACGTGGCGAGTTTGACGATATTGATATGGCATTACAAATACATTTAACTAGTGTACCTAATGAACGTCAAAATGGTTTTATCGAAATATCAACAACTAGCAATGGTTTCATCGGAAAATTAATTAAATATAAAGGTGAGGCAGCACATGCAGCTGCAGCGCCTCATGCTGGCGTCAATGCCTTAAATGCTGCGATGATGGGAATGATGGGGGTGCATGCTATTCGTGAAACATTTCAAGAAAAAGACTACATTAGATTCCATCCAATTATTACCCAAGGTGGTGATTTAGTTAATGTAGTTCCAAGCGATGTCAGAATGGAAAGCTATGTGCGCGCAAGCAATGTGCCAGCCATGATTGATGCCAATGAGCGAATAAATCAAGCATTAAAAGCTGGAGCAATGGCTGTTGGGGCAACGTGTGAAATTAAAGATCTACCAGGTTATTTACCTTTGCAAAACAACCCAACACTTAATGACTTTTTACAAAGTAATGCACAAGATCTAATTGGTGCTGATAATGTTTGGATTGCGCCTCATATGACAGGTAGTACGGATACTGGAGATTTATCTCACATTATGCCTGTTAGCCACCCATGGATTGGTTCAGTTCGAGGTGTTTTACATGGTAAAGATTATACGGTATTTGATGAAGAAATGGCTTACATCCGTCCTGCGCAAATGATGGCATGTACAATTATTGATTTACTTTATGATGATGCCAAACCTGCACAGAAGCTGATGTCAGAATATAAACCACTAATGACCAAAGAGGAATATTTAACCTTTCTATCTGGCTTTGACAAATAATCTTAATAGCTTGGCATATTGTTGTGCCAAGTTTCTGTTATAATGCTTTTTCATAATTAATCACAATAATAATCGCACAATATGCTAGAACTTACTGATCAAGAATTGTTTCGTTATGATAGACAAATCACATTGCGTGATTTCGATATTGATAAACAGCAAATATTGAAAAACAGTTCAGCACTGATCATTGGTTTAGGCGGACTTGGTTGCGCTGCATCACTCTATTTAGCCGCATCAGGTTTAGGCAAATTAACGTTAGTTGATTTTGACACCATATCAAAATCCAACTTAAATCGACAAATCTTATATACCGAAAGCTTTATTAATCAATACAAAGTCGAGGTGGCAAAAGAGACCTTAACCAATATAAATGCCAATACGTTAATTGAAACAGTAAATCAGCGACTTGATGATAATAAGCTTATTTCACTTATTAAACAACATGATATTGTCATAGACTGTACGGATAACCTAGTGACACGAGAGCAAATTAACCGCTGTTGCTTTCAAGTAAAAAAAACGTTAGTTTCTGGAGCGGCAATCCGTATGGAGGGGTTATTAAGTGTATTTACATACCAACCTAATGAACCTTGTTATCACTGTTTAAGTCGCTTATTTGGTAAAGATCAACTCACTTGTGTTGAGACCGGCGTCATGGCTCCGCTTGTTGGAATGTTTGGTTCCATGCAAGCCTTAGAAGCGATAAAAGTGTTAACTCAATATGGAAAACCATTAATTGGTCGTGTATTAATGATTGATACAATGACAATGGAGTTTAGCCAAGTTAAATTTACCAAACAACCTAATTGTCCTGTTTGTGGTAATGGTAATACCAATCAGGTTTCTCAATGAAAATTAATCGAATTATTTTAGCTCCTATGGAGGGAGTACTTGATTATCAAGTCAGACAACTTTTAACTGAAATTAACCAATTTGATTATTGTGTTACAGAATTTATCAGAGTGACCAATCACAAATTATCAAATAGGACTTTCTATCGCCTATGTCCTGAACTTTACAATAATGGAAAAACCAAATCTGGCACGCCAGTTCGTGTCCAAATTTTAGGACAGTCGCCAGAGTGGATGGCTGAAAATGCCGTTAAAGCTATCGAATTAGGTTCTTATGGCATAGATATCAATTTTGGTTGCCCTGCCAAAACTGTAGTTGGCAGCCATGGTGGCGCTTATTTATTACAATATCCAGAGCAGATATTTAATATTATCAGCCAAGTACGACAAGCTATAGGTGCAACAAATAAATTATCAGTCAAAATTCGCTTAGGTTGGGATAATAAATCACATTGCCACGAAATTGCCAACGCAATTGAACTTGCCGGAGCCAACGAAATAGCAATTCACGGAAGGACCAAAGAAGACGGCTATAAAACTGAAAAAATAGATTGGCAAACAATAGGCCAAATCAAACAGCACTTAAAAACTCCTGTTATTGCTAATGGTGAAATTTTCTCTATTGCAGATGCAGAAAATTGCATAAGCCAAAGCCAAACTAATGACATTATGCTAGGGCGAGGTATTTTAACTATTCCAAACCTAGCTAATATGATTCGAACTAAACAGTCAGCATTAAATTGGCAACAAGTGATGGAAATTTTAATTCACTATGCAACATCATCTATTGATAATGCTAAACCTCTTTATCACTCTGCTCGCATCAAACAATGGCTTGCTTATTTAAAACAGCACTATGTTCAAGCGTCAGAAATATTACAAAACATTAGAACACTCAAATCACAACAAGAAATTTGTCAATTTTTAACTAATGGCAACAAAAATAATACATAAAAATCGAGGATATTTTGCCAACGATTAAATAAGCTAAATAACATATTACTAATAAAATATAGTCTATTCATTTGATATTAAACGATTAATTAATGTTAATCAGAAAAGGTTATATGTTGTCCTACTTTTCCATAAAAAACGTTCAGGTAGAGTATTGATTTTATTTTATTTTTATTTTTGTAGAAAAATCAATTATTTATTCAATATTAGGCAGAGCCTGATTAGGCATTTCACAAGTATTGATAAAAAGTATAATATATAGCACTATTTAAATTATCGAAATATCAATTCAACCATAAAGATAACATCATGCAAAAGTTTAATGTCAAAACCTTTCAGGGGTTAATTCTTACGTTACAAGACTACTGGGCTAATCAGGGATGCACTGTGATTCAGCCTTTGGATATGGAAGTTGGTGCGGGGACATCTCACCCAATGACTTGCCTACGAGCGCTGGGGCCAGAACCTATTAATGCGGCTTATGTTCAACCATCACGTCGCCCAACCGATGGCCGCTATGGTGAGAACCCAAATAGGCTTCAGCATTATTACCAATTTCAAGTTATCTTAAAACCTTCTCCTGATAATATTCAAGAGCTTTATTTAGGTTCGTTAAAACAATTAGGTCTTGACCCAACTGTTAATGATATCCGTTTTGTTGAAGATAATTGGGAAAACCCAACCCTTGGTGCTTGGGGGCTTGGATGGGAAGTTTGGTTAAATGGTATGGAAGTAACCCAATTTACTTACTTTCAACAAGTTGGTGGGCTTGAATGTAAGCCAGTTACTGGTGAAATCACTTATGGACTTGAACGCTTAGCAATGTATATTCAAGGCGTGGATAGTGTTTATGATTTGGTTTGGAGTGATGGTGCATTTGGTAAAACAACTTATGGCGATGTGTTTCATCAAAACGAAGTTGAGCAGTCCACTTATAATTTTGAATATGCAAATGTTGAATTTTTATTTTATTGTTTTGAACAACACGAAAAAGAAGCCAAGTTTTTGCTTGAGTTAGAAAAACCACTGCCACTACCCGCTTATGAACGCATCTTAAAAGCGGCCCACTGTTTTAATTTACTTGATGCTCGTAAAGCAATTTCAGTAACTGAGCGACAACGTTATATTTTGCGCATCAGAACATTAACCAAAATGGTGGCAGAAGCCTATTACGCATCTCGCGAAGCTCTTGGCTTCCCTATGTGCCAAAATTCACAATCTAACGAAAGTGCATCAAAGTAGGAATTAGAAGATTATGCAAAAAACATTTTTAGTGGAAATTGGTACCGAAGAGTTACCACCAAAATCACTCCGCACGTTAGCAGAAAGCTTTGCGGCTAATTTTATACAGCAGCTTGATAATGCCAATTTAGAACATGGTGAGGTGCTTTGGTATGCATCGCCTCGTCGTTTAGCATTAAAAGTTTTGAATTTGAATGATACGCAACCCGATAGTCAAATAGTTAAACGTGGTCCTGCGGTCAGCGCAGCCTTTGATGCCAATGGCAATGCAACTAAAGCTGCTGAAGGTTGGGCTCGTGGTTGTGGTATTACAGTTGATCAGGCTGAGCGTATACAAACCGATAAAGGTGAATGGCTTTCTTATACTCAAAATCAAAAAGGTCAGCCAGTTGTTAATTTGTTATGTGATATGGTTAAAACCGCATTAAGTAAATTACCTATCCCTAAACCAATGCGTTGGGCAGCTCGTCAAGTTGAATTTATTCGTCCATGTCATACTGTTACTATGTTGTATGGTGATGAGCTTGTGCCTGGTACGATTTTAGAGATTAAATCAGATCGCATTATTCGTGGCCATCGTTTTATGGGTGAGCAAGAGTTCACTATTGATAATGCAGACCAGTATCCTGAAATTTTGGAACAACGCGGTAAAGTAATTGCTGACTACGATAAACGTAAATCTATTATTAAACAACAAGCTGAAGAAGAAGCTGCAAAATTAAATGGTAAAGCGGATTTAACAGATAATTTGCTTGAAGAAGTTTCATCTCTAGTTGAATGGCCTGTTGTGTTAACTGCTAAATTTGAGGAGCGATTTTTAGAGGTTCCTGCTGAATCATTGGTTTATACCATGAAAGGCGATCAAAAATACTTTCCTGTTTATGATAAACAAGGCAAATTATTACCAAACTTTATTTTTGTGGCTAATATTGAGTCAAAAGATCCACAAGTTGTAATTTCGGGTAATGAGAAAGTAGTTCGCCCTCGCCTTGCCGATGCTGAATTCTTTTATCAAACTGATTTAAAACAACGTTTAGAAGACCGTTTGCCTCGCCTTGAAACAGTTTTATTTCAGCAACAGCTTGGAACAGTTAAGGATAAAGCAATTCGCATAGAGTCGTTATCTGGCTTTATTGCCGATAAAATTGGGGCTGATGTTGAGCAAGCCAAACGAGCGGGCAAATTAACAAAATGCGATTTAGTGACTAATACTGTTTTTGAATTCCCTGAAACACAAGGTATTATGGGGCGTTATTTGGCCCTTAAAGATGGCGAAAGTATTGAAGTTGCAACCGCCATTGAAGAACAATATAAACCGCGTTTTGCTGGTGATGAATTACCAAGTACTGCTGTTTCTTGTTCAGTGTCTATCGCTGAAAAATTGGATACTTTAGCCGGCATTTTTGGTATTGGTCAGCATCCTAAAGGTGATAAAGATCCTTTTGCATTGCGTCGCGCGGCTATTGGTGTTTTACGTATTATTGTTGAAAAGGCACTGCCTTTAGATCTAGTTGAATTAGCCAATTATGCCACATCATTATATGGCGATAAGCTTAATAATAAAAACATAGTTGACGATATTGTTAATTTTATGCAGGGTCGTTTCCGAGCTTGGTATCAAGAACAAGGCTTTGCAATTGATACGATTCAAGCAGTTTTAGCACTTAATCCAACTAAACCCGCTGATTTTGATGCACGCGTTAAGGCAGTCACTCACTTTAGAACCTTGCCCGAAGCCTCGTCATTAGCCGAAGCTAATAAGCGAGTGTCAAATATTTTATCTAAAGTTGAGGTTACTATTCCTGAGCAGATCAATGCAGCCTTGCTAGAAGCAGGTGCTGAAGGCGAGTTAGCTAAAAAATTGGCGATTTTAACCAATAAACTTTCACCTTACTTTAGTGAAAGCCGTTATCAAGATGCGTTAATTGAATTATCGTCATTAAAAGAGACGGTGAATGCATTTTTTGATTCAGTCATGGTTATGGTTGACAATGAAGAGATTAGACTTAATCGATTAGCGCTTTTGAAAAAGCTACAAAACTTATTCTTGAAAGTAGCTGATATTTCATTATTGCAAGCTTAATTTACGAATTTAATCATTCAAAAATAATAGTGGTAACTAAGCCAGTTACCACATATAAGGAACTTACATAGAAATGCAAAAAAAAATCTCTTTTTCTTTAACTTTTACACAAACTCGCAATTTTATTCGTAATCGCATTACGCAATTTGTTCTTGTTAGTCTAACGCTAGCTTTAATTCATACGTTTTTTAATTCTTTCTTTGACAAACAAAATCTAGCCGAACAAATCTATTTTTCACGAAATTTAACTAACTATGTTTTATTCGTGATGTTGGCATTACTAATTGGAATTATTTCAAAAGCAATTAGTATAGCAACAATTTCTAACCTTTATATCAGCGATAAACTTAATTTAAATCTATTACTGTCTAAAGCGTTATCAAATACATTAAAAATTATTCTTTTTTATCTTATCATTGGTGTCTTTATATTTTTAGTCTCATTTATGTTATCTATAGTGCTTATTAGTTTAAATTTACTTTTACCTAAAGCACTTATTTTTATATTAATTTTTTTAGTACTACTGATTCCAATCCTGATTTTAATTATTTTTTGTAACTTCTTTTTTGCTTCGCTGGTTGAACCTGGTCAAAACAATATTCTTGACTCACTTTCATTAAGCATTCAGTTATCAAAAACACAGTGGCGCTCAGCTATTTTGATGGTATTAATTTACCTAGCATTTGTGATGGTTTTTGCTCAATTAGCTATTGCGTTCGATAATGACAATTTTGTCCTTGATACAATCTTCTCTTTCTGTAGTATCTTTTTTGATATTTTTGTTACTAGCTTTTTCTATCGTCTTTATACGCTGGCAAATAATTCCTCTAACTCAGTAGCACCACCTAACAGTGATAATAAAAATCAAGAAGACCACAAATTAATTCTTTAATTGTTATTCATTTCCTTACCAACTCTATTTTGGTAAGGATATCATTTGCCATATACTATTTTGATTTAACTAAATCTATTGGATATAAGCTATGACTCCAGCAATTGATTTACTTAAAAAGTTAAAAATAAAATTTAATATCCACCAATATAAACACGATCCCAACCAAACTAACTATGGGCAAGAAGCGGTTGATAAACTTGATCCCAGTTTGAATGTTACAGCAGCACAGGTATTTAAAACCTTGGTTGTGAGTTTAAACGGTAATAATAAGACGTTAGCGGTTTGTGTATTGCCTGTCGATAGTCATTTGGATCTTAAAAAAGTCGCAAAAGCACTAAAATGTAAAAAAATAGATTTAGCTGATCCTAATTTAGCTCAAAAGGTAACAGGTTATTTGGTGGGAGGAATTAGTCCACTCGGTCAAAAGCAAAAACTACCCACACTCATTGATTTAAGTGCAAGTGAGCACGCGACAATGTTTATATCAGGCGGGCGAAGAGGATTAGAAATAGAAATTGCGCCTCAAGATTTGATTGATATATTACAAGCGAAATGGGTTGAAATAACCACTTAAAATTATTAATAATATAATACTAATTTGGTTCTAATACTACTTATAAACAAGATGGAAAAGTGAAGGCAATTGTCTTAAAACAATGTATTTTTATTGAGATGATAAGGTCATAAGGCTATACCCTATGACCTAATACTTCTATCAATCAAGTTGACAGTAAGAAAGAGCAACTTATTTGATTGCTTCTTTTAAAGTTTTACCTGATACGAATGCAGGTACTTTACTTGCTGCAATTTTAATTTCTTTACCAGTTTTTGGATTACGACCAGTACGAGCTTTACGAGAATTAACTTTAAATGTACCAAAACCAACTAATTGAACTGGCTCACCAGCTTTCAATGATTCAGTAATAGCGGCTAATGTAGCTTCCAACGCCGTTTTTGCAGCTACTTTGGTAATATCAGCTTTGCTAGCAATAGCGTCAACAAGTTCTGTTTTATTCATGGGTATATCCTTACATATTATTTTATTGTTAAAGTTAACATTATAAACGAAGATAAAACTTAATATTCTAGCTTCGTTACTGTAAACGTTGCTTAGATTACATTGCTGTTAAATGTAGTCTATATTTGTCCAATATTAAAGAAAAATTTAATAAAAATTTTAAAAATTACACTTTAAACGCCTTGATAGCTCAAAAAAACACCAATATTGCTAGTTCCCGCTGCTCGAATTTCATCTTTCAAGCCTTTTATCAACTCATTCATTTCATTATTTTCTTCGCGTAGCAATCGAAATATTTCCCACTGCAAATCAAATTCATCAATAACACTAGGTAAAGTTTGCTGTTCATCTTCTGAAAGAGTAACATTTGTTCTGGTCATTTCAAATTCAGCAATAGTAGTTGCTGATATACTACTGACTTTAGCGGTATGTTCGGCGATTTCACCACTCAAGTAAGAGTGCAAAACTTCGCCAAGCGCATGACAAGCATCAATGGCAGGATAAACCATATAAGGACTGTCATCTGTTACAGTTGGAATAATGAGTTCTAATTTTTCAAGCTGTAAATCAAAATTGATTTTTACATCTTCAACTAATAGCGATTCCCAAACTAAATCTAGTATTTTTTTGTAATTTTTAGCATCATCTTCATTTTGTTGTTGATGACAATAAAAAACAAAGTTGGGATACATTCGTTCGCATAAGCAGACCATAAATAGACGTTGTTTCCATTGTGGTAACTTTTCTAGCCTTAATTGAACAGGATTTTTAATCATGATGAAACCTTTTTGACAGTCGATGTACCGCTTCAATCAAATGCTGTACATTCTCTACAGGGATATCTTGGTGAATACCATGCCCTAAATTAAAAACATGCCCATTGTGATAGCCATATTCATTAAGAACGGCCTCTACGTTAGATTCAATTGTTTGCTTTCTTGCATATAAAACGGAAGGATCTAAATTCCCTTGTACTGCTATTTTCCCTTTTTGAGTAATCTGGCTTAAATTTACAGTCCAGTCCACTCCCACCGCATCACAACCAGTATTAATAATACGATCAAGCCATATTCCTCCTCCTTTAGTAAATAAAGTAACAGGAATGTACGAGGTTATATCTTGACTTTTTTTACCTTGTTTTAATTGCGATAAGATCTGTTGCATATAGTCAAGTGAAAATGTTTGATAGCTTTGATGACTTAATACGCCGCCCCAAGTATCAAAAATCATAATCGATTGTGCTCCCGCTTGAATTTGTGCATTTAAATATAATGCGATACTGTTTGCGAGTTTTTCAAGTAGTTGATGCAACGCTTTGGGCTCACTATAAAGCATCTTTTTAATTTTGGTGAATGCTTTGCTACTGCCTCCTTCAATCATGTAGGTGGCTAGTGTCCATGGGCTTCCCGAAAAACCAATTAGTGGAACTTTACCATTGAGTTCTTTTTTTGTTAATCGAATCGCATCCATCACATATTTAAGTGATTGCTCTGGATCTGGGATGGGTAATTGTTCAATATCTGATATGCAAGATATCGATTTTTTAAATTTAGGTCCTTCACCCGATTCAAAATATAAGCCAAGCCCCATAGCATCAGGGATTGTTAAAATATCAGAAAAAATAATAGCAGCATCAAGCTCAAATCGTTGTAATGGTTGTAAGGTGACCTCACAAGCTAATTCTGGCGTTTGACACATCGTCATAAAATCACCCGCTTTTGACCTTAATTGACGATACTCAGGTAAATAACGACCAGCCTGTCGCATCATCCAAACTGGTGTATAGTCTGCAGGCAAACATTGTAAAGCTCGTAAATAACGATCATTTTTTAATTGGCTCATATCTTCAGCTCTTTAAATATAGACTTTATTTTGTTAAAAAGTTTCAGGTAAGTATGTGTTTCAGTATAAAAATCACTTAATATATTTATTCTTTGTGATCTAAATCCTAAGGCTGTGATAATGTTTGTTGTGCATAACGAATCAAGGTTTCAGAGATGTTTTGCATTACACTACTTTCAGGAGCAAAACGATGCCAATATAGCATACGTCTTTGATATAACCCATCAGTTAAGTTAATTAATTCACCATTTTTTAATTCTTGCTCAACTTGCAACTTTGGTAACATACAGCATGCCGAACCTTGTTTAGCTAATTGCACAAAAGCTTCAGATGAACTAGTGATATGGCAAATTACACTGCCTGGCGTAAGGTTAAAGTTTTCTTGTAAGAAGGCTTGATGCATATCATCTAAATGATCGAATGCAACAGCAGGCGCTTTTAATAAAGATGATCGAGTCACCCCAGTTGGAAAGTACTTTTTAGCAAAATCAGGTGAAGCCACAAAAATATAGTCTAAAGCACCTAATAAATCAGACAAGCAACCTGGTAAAGGATTAGCTTGAATGCTAATCGCACCAACCACAGTCCCTAAACGCAATAATTCTAACGTATGTTCTTCATCTTTGACTTGAATATCAAAACGTAAGATATTTTTATCTAAAACTGGTTTTAACGCAGGTAAAAACCAAGTTGCTAAAGAATCAGCATTAATCGCAATAGATAACGACAGCGGTGTGGCATTTTGCTCGTTATCACCTAACCATTGCTGTTCTAATAATTCAACTTGATGTAATAAACCAAGCAGGTGCTCACCTTGTTTGGTTGCTTTCGGAGGAATGGTCCTAACTAGCAGTTGTTGACCAAAAAAGCTTTCTAATTGTTTGATACGTTGCGAAACTGCTGGTTGTGTAATACACAATTTATCAGCAGCTCTTTCAAATCCTCGTTCCTTTATCACCGCATCTAATGCTTGTAATGCTCTATAATCTGGACGCTTCATAATCTCTTTATTAATAATTTGATCATTGCTCAAATATTAAATCTACTTTAATATCGTAATAAGTTTTAAATATATCACAAAGTTGATTTAATTCTTAAAATCCTAATGATTTTTGCTTTCTAATTGGGTACTATGCCATATCTTCAACAATTTTGCTTTCAAAATTTTATTTTTTTAAGAAAAATTATCCTCAAAATAGGGGGTTCTTATGACACAAGACGAATTAAAAAAAGCCGTAGGTTGGTCAGCCTTAAAATTTATCAAACCCGATTCTTTTATTGGTGTAGGAACAGGCTCCACCGCATCCCATTTTATTGATGCATTAGCTACAATAAAAGATCAAATCAAAGGCACTGTATCTAGTTCGGAAGTATCGACCCAAAAATTAAAAAACTATGGTATTCCTGTTCTCGATTGTAATGAAGTCGATTGTTTGGATGTCTATGTTGATGGTGCAGATGAAATTAATCACCAATTGCAAATGATTAAAGGAGGTGGTGCAGCTTTAACACGCGAAAAAATTGTTTCAGCCATTGCTAAACAATTTATTTGTATTGTTGATGAATCAAAAGTTGTTGATGTATTAGGTAAATTCCCATTACCGGTTGAAGTGATCCCAATGGCACGTTCCTATGTTGCTCGTGAGTTATATAAGCTGGGCGGTAAACCAATATATCGTCAAGGCGTTATAACCGATAATGGTAATGTGATTTTAGATGTTCATGATCTTGTCATTGCCAAACCAATGGAGCTTGAAAACCGAATTAATAACATTGCAGGTGTGGTTACTGTTGGATTATTTGCCAATAAAGGCGCTGATATTGCGCTTGTTGGATGCAGTACGGGTGTAAAAGAGCTGAGATAAAATCATTTACTACAATAAAGTTAATAATGGTATTTAGTTATAGGTACCAATTTGTATGCTGAAGGAAAGAGAGGAAATAATGGTTATTCAAACTTTAACCAAAGATGAAAATAAGTTTTTATTACTTGAGGGAGTTCACCCTAGCGCAATTGAAATATTAAAATCCGCCGGCTTTACCGATATTGAATATCATAAAAGCGCATTATCACCTGAAGAACTTAAGCAAGCTCTGAAAGATGTTCGGTTTATTGGGATCCGATCAAGAACACAATTAACTAAGGATATTATCGATTCTGCACCTAAACTTGCTGGCATTGGCTGTTTTTGTATAGGTACCAACCAAGTTGATCTTGATGCAGCGACAATAAAAGGGATTCCTGTTTTTAATGCACCATTTTCAAATACGCGATCTGTAGCAGAGCTAGTATTAGCCGAAGCAATATTATTACTTCGTCGAGTACCAGATGCAAATGCTAAAGCTCACCGTGGAAAATGGAATAAGATTGCGACGGGTTCACACGAAGCTCGTGGTAAAAATTTAGGTATTATTGGTTATGGGCATATTGGTAGCCAACTAAGTATTTTGGCTGAATCGTTAGGGATGAATGTTTATTTTTATGATATTGAAACAAAACTACCTTTGGGCAATGCTAAACAAGTTTCAACAATGAAAGAATTACTAGCAATAAGCGATATTGTTTCAATGCATGTACCAGAAAATCCAACAACCATCAAAATGATTAGTGATAACGAAATTGATGCAATGAAACAAGATGCAATTTTAATCAATGCTTCACGCGGTAAAGTTATCGATCTTAATGCTTTAACTAAAGCTTTAAAAACCAATAAACTCAGTGGGGCAGCTATTGATGTTTTTCCAACAGAGCCTGCTAGTAACAACGACCCTTTTGAATCTCCATTATGTCAATTTGATAATGTAATTATTACTCCGCATATCGGTGGTTCAACTAGCGAAGCACAAGAAAATATTGGGATTGAGGTCGCAAGTAAACTAGCTAAATATTCTAATACTGGTGCGACACTTTCAGCAGTTAATTTTCCTGAAGCCTCTTTACCTATTCCAGCTAAAGGCTCTAGTCGTTTTATTAATATTCATCGTAACCAACCTGGTGTTCTAACTGCTATCAATACGTTATTCGCTGAACAAGGGCTTAATATTTCAGCACAATATTTACAAACTGATCCTCAGATTGGTTATGTTGTTATTGATATCGATAGAGTTAAACAAAGTAAGGCTGAAGAATTGTTAGCTAAACTGAAAAACGTGCCAGGAACAATTCGTGCTAGATTGTTATTTTAAGGTGATAAGTCGGTACGCTTGTTAGCCGCTCAGCTTTAGCGGGTTTTTAATTTTGAGTAAATTAAATTTGTTTTGTTAGGGGCTGTTGATCTTTGCTGTACATAAATTACTCAACAATACATTGGCAGCCACATTAACATAAATGCCAGTGATACCATACTGGCATAATTCCTTTCTAACTTATCGTATCTAGTTGATATTGAACGATATTGCTTGATTCTAGCAAAGGCATTCTCGACTAAATGACGATAGCGATAAAGGCACCTATCCATACTGCTTTTATCTATATCCTTACCATAATTACGTTTAGCAATCACCGTTCGTCCGCCTTTTTGACGAACAAAGCACCGAAAAGGCTCGCTGTCATAACCTTT
>NZ_LZHK01000085.1:0-3677 GCF_001690415.1 Gilliamella sp. Imp1-1 | reverse complement strand
GCTTGATTAAGATTTTTATTTATATCGTGTTAATTTTCCAATTTATAAGGAGATTATATGAACCAGTTCACGCCATATAGTATATATGGCATTATCGGTTATCCTTTAGGGCACAGTATGAGTCCACTTATTCATACTACGTCATTTCAAGATTATGGGATCCCAGCAGTTTTAGTTCCTTTTCCTACTCCACCAGAAGAGATACCGACACTTTTTAAATCAGTCAGATTACTAAATATCCGTGGATTATGTGTCACTATTCCACATAAACAGACTATCATTCCTTATTTAGATGAAGTGACAGATCATGTAAAAAAAGCAGGTGCTGCGAATTTGGTGTATTGGGATGGGGATAAACTTTGTGGGGATAATACAGATATTATTGGATTCATGGAGCCACTTCAAAATAAAAAACTGCCAGCAGAATTCAAAAAAGTGTTATTACTTGGAGCAGGAGGTGCTGCACGTGCAGCTGTAGTGGGATTACAGGAACTTGGTTATACCGATATTACAGTAACGGATATTGCTGATGATTTACCTCAGGCATTAGCTAGTGAATTCAACCTTAAAACTATTTCATGGGAAGACCGTAGCAAAGTTGAAACTCAAATTGTTATTAATTCAACACCATTAGGTATGACGGGTAAATTTGAGAATCAAACACCTTATAAACAAGCTTGGTTTAAAGGTAAAGGAGTGGCTTACGATATTGTTTATACTCCATATAATACTTGTTTTAGACAAGAAGCAGAAAGAGCTGGCTGGGAATCTATTTCAGGACGTGAAATGTTTATTGGTCAAGCAAATGCTCAATTTAAGATTTGGACAGGAAAAGATCTTTCTGAACGAGCAAAACAAGCTGTAATTGATGCTTTAGCTAAACATTAATTGCCAAACAGGCAAACATATCTAGTTAAATTGGAATTAATCGTATTTTCTACTGTTTATACAATTAGCTGCTATTGCCAACTATATTACGTTGGCATAGGCAAAGTTAATATATTAATTGGATAGATCAAGCGCATTATAATAAGGAGCATTTATGACTAACTTAGAATTGCAAGCGTATCGTCGTTTTCTTATGCTAAAAGTATCAGAAGCTAGTGAATATATTGGAAAAACAGATATTAATACATGGCATGATTGGGAAAATGGTACAAAGCCGATCCCAGAGTTTGTCGGAAAAGCAATGCAAGAACTAAAAAAAATCAGAAACGAAAAAATAAATATTATTATAAATAGTATTAATGATCGTATTGGTAGTAATACAATCCGTTATTTTATGACATACGAAGAGTTCAAAAAGGTAAATTTAGATCTTGATGTGATTCAATGGCGATTACATCAATCGATTGCAACAGAGCTCTATTTCCGTGGTTTAGAAAAGTTATGTTAATTAACTTTATTAAGATGACTTTTAGGTTTTAAAAGCTTCCTTATAATATTGTAAACATTTCATTACGGATATATTCTATATATGTTATTTTTAATTATATAAAAAATACATAGTTATATATTTTTTATATACTATGTAAAAAATTTGTTGCAAAAATAAGAGCGAATCACTAGCATGGTTAATATATTCTATAAATCTGAAAAGATAAAACCCAATATGAATAAAACAATTTTTTTAGTTGGTGCACGGGCTGCAGGTAAAACAACGATGGGAAAGATGTTAGCAAATAAGCTATCGTTTTCTTTCATTGATACCGATAGATATTTACTCGAAACTACTCAAAAGACGGTAGCCGAAATTGTTGAAAAAGAAGGTTGGGAAGGATTTAGAGCAAGAGAAAGTCAGGTGTTGATTGATACAACTAAACCTAATTGTGTCATTGCAACTGGTGGCGGCATGGTATTAGCCGAGCATAATCGGAATTTTATGAAACAAAATGGCACAGTTATCTTTTTATCTGCACCTGCGGCAACACTAGCTGCGCGTTTAATGAAAGATCCTAACATTGCTCAACGACCATCACTAACTGGCCTATCTATTTATGATGAAATGGAAAAGGTATTGGCTGAAAGATTACCTTTATATCATGATGCTGCACATCATGTGATCAATGTTGATCAAGATGAAAGTTTGATTCTTGCAAAAATTTTTGAAATGCTTCGAAACTAATTTAACTTCTTTTAATAAAAAGGCCGCTTAAAAAGAGGTATTTTTATTAATAATAGAAAAAAATAAATTTTTAAAATTTAACCAAGATTCTATATAAGTTTAATTTTGAATAAAACTTTATTGTTTTTTAGAACCAAATAAAAGCTAAGTAACAAATTTATACTTACTATCTTTCTGATTAATATTGATACTTGTATATTGAATAGAATTATAATTTTATGTTTTACATATGGAGTATGACAAGTGGATAATCGAAAGGTCAATTCTTATGGAATTGCAGGATCTATATATGCAAATTATATAATACAAAGTATTGCATTAATTGTGATCATGCAATTTTCATATGATATATCGAAACAACTTAATATTGATCTAATCGGCATTGGTAAAATTGCTTCGGGTATAGGAATTGGAAAAATATTATTAATGTTTGTTGGTGGTGTATTGTCAGATAAATTTGGTCGCAAACTATTTATTTGTCTAGGTATGGCTTGCTATGCTATTTTTTTTCTAGGAATGCCTTTTTGTACTAATATAAATATTGCTTTTTGTTTAGCTATTGCTATTGGGGCTGGAAATTCTTTTTTAGATACTGGTTCAATGCCAGCATTAACAGAATGTTTTCCAAACTCATGTGGTACAGCTAGCGTATTGATCAAGGCTTTCATTTCAATGGGATCTCTTGTTCTTCCATTTATTGTTGTTTTTTGCCATCAATACCAAATATGGTATGGTTGGATTTTTTTTGGTTTTGTTGCTTATCTAATAGTTAATACACTATTTTTACTTCCTAAGCAGTTTCCACATATAGATACCTCCATTAAAAGTAATGAATGCTCACAAAGTTATTTTATTGGAAAACCTAATTTTGGATTTGAAGGTATTTTATTAATTATTATGGGATTTACAACAACAGCAACATTCGTTATTGTCTTGCAGTGGTTGCCAACTATCGCTATCAGAGCTGTTAATATTAGCGAACCTGATGCTAATCAACTGATTAGTTATTATAGTACTGCCTCAATTATTTCTGTATTTGTTACGGCTTTTGTCGTCAAACATCTATTAAAACCTATCTTTTGCATCATTATTTTGCCTGCCTTATCTGCGTTGGTATTAATCATTTTTTATTTTAATGTTTCACCTGCAATGTGTGTTATCGTCGCAATAGGAATGGGATTAACTGCGGCAGGGGGGGTACTTCAATTAACTTTGGTTGTTATGCAACAAATGTTCCCAACACGAAAAGGTCTTGCTGTAGGTTGTATGTATACTTTTAGCGGTCTATCGTTTGTTATCATTCCGCTTATAGTACCAAAATTAGCTATGTTCAATGTAAGTTATGCCATATTAATTGACTTTTTTATTGCGATGTCAAGTGTAATACTTGGCTCAATTATCTTTTATCGTTTTAAAAAGGTAGTTGATATAACAAAAATATAATTTTATATATTTTAAGAATAATAATGTTAGAGGGCATGCCAATATGGCATGCTTTTTTTCGATATTAACATCTCATAAAAATTTTAATTTATTTTCGTATTTAACAATT
>NZ_LZHK01000084.1:0-1903 GCF_001690415.1 Gilliamella sp. Imp1-1 | reverse complement strand
GAATTTTTGATTAATACGGTGGTTGTTACACGTTTTAACAAATAAGTGTTCGCTGGTGCCTTGATATTCACGTCCATTATCGGAATAAACACATTCAATAGTATAAGGACATTGGGTTAACAAATCGTTTTGTAAAAATTGTGCCGCGCTAAATTGGGATTTATTAGGGTAAATACCCGCATAAAGCTCACGTGAAAAATCATCAATACCGACAAATAAATATTCTCTAGTTTGCTGTTTCGTTTCATTTTTAAGTAAAGGTAAACGTTTGGTATCAACGTGTAACATTTCACCCGGATAGGTTTTGTTATAGCGTTTAGCTTGCCGTCTTAATTTATCTTCAATCGATTTTTCGACTTTAACCAGACGTTTAATTCCATAACGAATGGTTTTATAACGTTCATTCTTACTGGTTAAAGGCACAAAAAGCTTCAATCGGGCTTTCTTTAGTACATTATAAATGGTAGGCCGACTGACCATAAAGCGTTTTGCTAAATCAGTGACCGTTATTTTTTCTTTTGCTATATCTCTTGTCTATGATAAGGCGTTAATTTTGTTTTTTTATGTATATTTATTACAGTATTTTTTTAATCACTGTAAACAATGTGAGTAAATTTTATATATTTCTAATTAATCACTTTTCTTAATAATTAAATTAATGTTATATTTACAATATATTTACAAGAAATCTAATCATTTCATTTACTTTAAAAAGTTATGTTGTTTAGTTTATAGTTATTTTAATTTTTTTGTGAATAGGTAATATTAGTATTTTATGTTTTTAAAAGCGCAATATTTACTCGTATTTTCACAAAACGTAATTAGTTAATAAAAGAACTTTAATAAATTTTATTATATAAAATCATAGGGTTAAGTGATGAAAAAATTGCAATATGGACGAAGAAATGATATAATTAATAGTAAGGTACACAGGTACACAGGTACACAGGTACACAGGTACACAGGTACACAGGTACACAGGTACACAGGTCACCCTCTGAACAACTTAAAAAGTTATTTTTATACATACTGTTAATTTTCACGTATTCAAGTCCTTATAGTTACAAGTTGTACTTAATTAAAACTTCATTTTTACTACTTCGGATAAAACCGAAGTTTCTGACTAAAATAGCAAAGATTTGTAAACTAACTCCACGGTTAACGCAACCAAATATAAAAAATTATGCTTTTGGAATGATTTTGGTATTGTTATGTTTAACTATATCGAGTAATGCAATTGCACTATCAGCAATAACAGTAAAGACAATTCAAGGTAGTGCGCCTTTGGATCGGCTACACTAAATCATACAACTTTTTTAAGGGGTAAGGTAAACTTATCACAACTAAAAAAGGAACAAATATGAATAAGATTAAACGCAAAAGACGAACATTCACAGATGATTTTAAACACCAAATGGTCAGTCTTTATCAACATGGTAAATCACGTAGTGAAATCGTTGCCGAATATGATTTGACACCATCAGCTTTGGACCGTTGGATAACGCAAGCAAGCCAAAGCGGCTCATTTAAAACAAAAGATAATCGCAGTCCACAAGAACAAGAGTTAATCGCATTGCGTAAAGAGCTTAAACAACTCCGTATGGAAAACGATATTTTAAAGCAAGCAGCACTGATAATAGGACGAAAATCGCTATCCTAAAAGCAAATCGACATCGTTATAGCATAACAAAGCTATGTCAATATTTAGGATTATCAAGACATTATGCTTATTATCAGTGTAAATTGAATAGACAAAAATCAGTAGGGCTTTATGCCAATAAAATCGTGACGCTATTTAATCAGAGCTATCAGTCTTATGGTACAAGACGAATTCGTTTTGATTTACAGAAAGAGAATATTTGGGTGTCACGCCGTTACATTGCTCGGGTGATGAAAGCCTTAT
>NZ_LZHK01000083.1:0-11833 GCF_001690415.1 Gilliamella sp. Imp1-1 | reverse complement strand
TCTTGTGCACATAAATAACCCGGATGATGTGTCTCAATTTCACCATGCGCTTCTTTTGATGCTTTGGCTTTTTCAAGGGCCTGTAATTGATTTTCCGTGAGCACACATCCTTCTTGTGCCACTTTGGTTTCTAGGGCTATTAAGCGTTTTTTAAAACTTTCTAAATCATGACGTAGCCAAATAGAGCGTACACCACTCCCTGACACCATGATGCCTTCTTGGCGGAGTTGATTGGCAACTCGATGTTGCCCATAAGTTGGATATTCATAAGCCATATTGACAACGGCTTGCTCTATATGTGGCTCTACCCGATTTTTTTCGATAGGCTTTTTACGACTGATTTCTTGAAGCGCAAGCTCACCACCTTGCTCATACAGTTTTTTAAAGCGATAATAGCTATCTCGACTGTATCCCATGACTTTGCAAGCTTGTTGAACGTTACCGAGTTGTTTAGCTAATTCTAAAAGTCCTAATTTAGGTTTAATAATTTTGGCAGTTTGATTCATTTCTGACTCTCCTTTTTGTGTTATAAAATAACTCAAACGTCAGATTAAGTAAAGACTATTACACATTAATCGTACTTTTGATAATAAAAAACTTTATTTTGTATTAGTCTAATTTGTGTTGAGAGAATACTTTTAGTTTTTATCTGAATATTTTTTTCGTGTTCAATTAGCCAACGTTTTCGTTCTAATCCTCCACCATATCCCATTAATTCGCCATTTGAGCCAATGACTCGGTGGCAAGGTATGATAATTGCAATTCGATTAAATCCATTTGCGCTTGCAACTGCGCGAATAGCATGTGGATTATTGATGTTTTCTGCTTGCTCTTTATAGGTAGTTAGTTTTCCATAAGGGATTTGTTTTAAACTGTCCCAAACAGTTTGCTGAAAATCTGTTCCAGGAGTATGTAATTTAACTGCAAAATATTTTCTTCTTCCTTGAAAATATTCATCAATTTCATTTTTAGCTTGAACAATATGGCTATTTTCTCCAAAAATAATTTTTGTATTAAGTTGTGTTTGTAATTGTTTAAATTCTGTTTCTAACATTCGACGATCCACGAATTCTAATAGGCAAATACCTTGATTAGTGGCGCAAATAAACATTGGTCCCAATGGTGTAGTTAGGCGATTAACCAAAATAATTTCGTTATTAGTATTTTGAGATGGGGCATTTTTCATTATTTTTTTATAAGTGTATCCAAAACCACTTAATGACTCATATCCTGTATCATAAGCGGTATTAATGACATTTTTACCAATTTTAAGCTCTTGAAAGGCATTATTTATTCGATACATCCTTTGATAGGTTTGGAAGGTAATACCATAATTTTTTTTGAACCAGCGTCTGATCGTTTCGGGGCTTATTTGATGCTCTTTTAATATCATATCGGATATTTTTGTTTTAGGATTTTGGGTAATTAATGCGATAGCTTTAATGACTTCTGATGGTGCTGCGTTAGAATTTTCAGTTGGTTTGCAAATTTTACAAGGACGATATCCAGCATCAAGAGCTTCTTTGAAAGTGCTAAAAAATTCTACATTTTCATATTTTGGTTTCTTTGCCCGACAAGTTGCAATACAAAATACCGAAGTTGTTTTAACTCCAGCATAGAATATCCCAATATAGCCTTGGTCTTTTGCAAGTAAAGCCTGATAATATTGTTTTCTTTTGTCTAAATTGGTAATAAGCATAATTTTTAAAATCTTAATTTTAGTTAATTGATAACTGGGTTTTGTAATCTGGTTAGCATATTAAATAAACAGTAAGCATCGCAACCGAAAAATCGACAACTATTTTTATTTTACTGTTTTTATGGTTTATAAATATAATTGGTGATTACCACATTCTATCTTTGTCAAAATGTGGTTATATTTAATATATAAATATTGACGTAATAAAACCTTAACCATTTAATGATTGTTGATTAAGGTTTTTGTTTAATTTGTGAATAAAGGAGAGGTGTTTAACGATTTTGCGACAAAACTATTAACTGATAGTGCTGCATTAAGTTTGCCTTGAATGGCTAATGCTTGTTGCTTTGATTCACATTGGGTAAAAACACATGCACCAGTTCCTGTTAATCGAGTTGTACCATATTGGGAAAGGTAAGTAATTATTTTATCTATTGTTGGATAACGTTTCCTAACTACTTCCTCACAATCATTTTTTAATTCGTTAAACTTCAATGAAAGTAAATTAGTAATGCTTTGAGCTGGCGTATTGCGAGTTAGCTCAGGATCATTAAAAATTTCGACTGTTGATATTTCAATATTAGGGCAAGTGACTAAATACCAATATTCAGGAATATCTACAGGGTGAAATTGATCGCCAATTCCTTCGGCAAAAGCCGCATGACCATAAATAAAAATAGGGACATCGGCACCAATTTTTCGTCCTATATCCATTAGTATTTCGGTTGATAAATTAAGTTGCCATAGCTGATTAAGTGCTACTAATACTGTTGCAGCATTAGATGAGGCTCCTCCTAATCCACCACCCATAGGAATTTTTTTATCAATTGTAATATCTACACCTAAATCATTACGGTTGGTATAGGATTTCAATTGTTCAGCAGCAACAACAATTAAGTTTTTATTAACGGGTACATTTGTAAAATCGGTTAATAAGTTAATTTTATTATCTTGACGAACATTAAAGATTAGGATGTCGCAATAATCAATAAATTGAAATAACGTTTGCAAATTATGATAATTGTCAGAACGGCGTCCAATGATATAAAGGAATAAATTTAATTTAGCAGGTGATAACCACTGTTTCATACTATTATCCTTTATCGTAAAATCCAGTCACTAATTTTTAAGCGAACAACTTCGTCATCATGCGTAAGCTCTATAGTTGCAGGTAAATCTATCTTTTTGTTTTGATAAGTATAAGTAGAGTAACTTGGAATTTTTAATGTCCATTTATTGTTATTTTGTATAAAGACAGTTGAAAGTAATCTTCCTGAACTATCTAACTTGTCAGTATTGATGTTGTCTGAAAATCCTTTTAACCAATTATGCAAAGAATTAAGTGGAATATTTACATTGGATATCTTTTTCATAAGATTTTCAACATTGGTATCTTGGTAATTTCTACCGTCTTTATCAACCAGTTGGGCATAATTAGGTTCGGCGTTTAATGTTAAAATATTGCTACCAATGGGGGAGGTTAATTTAACTTGGTAGTTATCAGTTGATTGTTGAGCTATTAAAAATCGTCCATAATTACGAGATTTATCACTTATGTAAGCTATACTACCTTTAACTTGGAATGTGTTTATTTGTTTTAGATTTTGTTGGCGGATTTGCCACTGCTGTTCAATCGAAGTGTTGTTTTGAGATTTTGTTATTTGGCAAGCGGTGATAAGTAAAGGTAATATGAAAACAAATATATATTTGATTTTAGACATAAAATAACTCTTAGTTGTTAGTGTTTGTGTCAATAAGTGCTGTATTATAACTGATAATTTACTGAATAAGAAAAAGAACCTTTACTGTTTTTTATGTATAATATGGAAGTTTAAGAACTGTTAATAAAATAATATATCTAATAACCTTCAAAAAAGAAGTGATGCAATGTCTATTACAATTTTTGGTGTTAATCATAAAACAGCGCCAGTTGCTTTAAGGGAAAGGCTTGCTTTTCCTAATGAGATTGTCGATAAAGCACTATACAGCTTATACCAACATCCTTTAGTTGATGGGTGTGTTATTTTGTCTACCTGCAATAGAACAGAAATTTATCTTAGTTATGAGCATCAAACTGACTATCTAAGATTAAAACAATCTGTAGAAAGTTGGTTAGGACAATTTCATCATCTTGATGTTGATCTATACCAAGATTCATTTTATTGGTATGACGGTCAACAAGCTGTTGAACATTTGATGTCGGTAGCAAGTGGTTTAGATTCTATGATCATTGGTGAGCCACAAATTCTAGGGCAAGTTAAGCAAGCATATAGTTTTGCTCAAGAACAAAATTGCTTATCTGTTCAATTAAAAAAACTATTTCAAAAAGTATTTCATGTGGCGAAAATTGTCCGTAGTGAAACCAATATTGGCACTAATACAGCATCTGTCGCTTATGCTGCTTGTTTAGTTGCTCGCCATCTTTTTAGTGATACCTTTAATTTAAATATTATGCTTGTTGGCGCAGGTGAAACAATAGAGCTTATTTCACGTTACTTAAAGCCGCATGGATTTAATCAAGTTATTATTGCCAATCGAACCCGTGAAAAGGCATTAAAACTTGCGGTTGATATTGATGCAGAAATCATTTCATTACCTGATATCGCTAATCGACTTAAAGATGTTGATATTGTGATCAGCTCAACAGCGAGTCCTTTACCTATTATAGGTAAAGGCATGGTTGAGCGCACTTTACGAGCTAGAAATCATCGTAAAATGCTGTTTATTGATTTAGCTGTTCCTCGCGATGTCGAGGAAGAGGTTAGTCAACTCAATAATGTGCATCTTTATACTATTGATGACTTACAAAAAACGGTTGAAAGTAATTTAGAACAAAGAGCTATTGCCGCTAAAGAAGCGCAATATCTTATTCAAGAACAAGCTGAACTTTTCATTGATTGGCTTAAGACTAGACATGCAGTTGCTTATGTTAAGCAGTATCGTAGTAATGCAGAAAGTATCAAACGTGAGTTACAAATAAAAGCCTTAAATGCCATCAGGCAGGGCGCTAACATTGACGATGTTTTTGCTGAGTTTTCACATCGCTTAACCAATAAATTAATCCACGCACCGACTCAAACATTACTTCATGCAGCTACACATGATTGTGATGACTGTTTTAAAGTATTAAGTAAAGGGTTAGGATTAAAAGAACATTAGTCAATATGTCGTTTTGCTTAGGAAACGAGGAATAAATTGGATCAGATTGAATTTTTTGATATTCCAAGCCCGTGTAAACGAGTTTGTGTAACTGATAAACAAGGCTATTGTATTGCTTGTTATCGCTCAAGAGAAGAAGATTTAGTTGGTTAACCTTGAGTGATAGCCAAAAGCAAAAAGTTTTGCGTTTATGTAAACAACGGGCATTAAAACGCCGTTATCTATTATCAAAACAGCAACAACAACAAGACTTAAATCCAGTAACACCTCAATTCGATCTTAATTTCTAAATCTATTTATCTATTTTTAATATATATTGTAATCTTGTTTAACTCAGAGTAGGATTTTTATACATATAAAGATGGCAATTATTTAGTCACCTTTTTTAATATTATTGGAATTTAAAATATGAAAATGTGTATTGCATGTGGCATGCCAATGACTGCTATTGCTGATTATCCATTGCTCGATATGTCTAAAAACTATTGTAAACATTGTGCTCATAAAGATGGCACAATGAAAACATTTGATGAAAAATGGCATGAAGTTACATTACAATATGCTCAAAATCACAATGTTGATAATGCAGTAGCTAAACAAACTGCTTATATAATCCTTAAAAAATTACCTGCCTGGAAATGCAGGTGGTAGTTGATTTTTTAGGCAACCAAAACGCTTTACGATAATACCTGTTGCAGATATTGTAAAGCTTAGTATAATGCTAACGTTTACTTATTTACACGTTTAATGCCAGTGTGGCGAAATTGGTAGACGCAGCGGATTCAAAATCCGCCGCCCTTAAAAGCGTGTCGGTTCGAGTCCGACCACTGGCACCAAGTCACTAAAAGAACACCAGCTTAAAGCTGGTTTTTTTATGTCTAAAGTCTTATCAAAACTGAGTTCAGCTATTTTTAATAAACTTGCTAACTAATCTTTACTGAAATTACATCAAAATAAGCATAAAAAAGATAGAATTGAATAATATTGATCGAAATAAACGATCAATGATCATTAATTGATCGAAAATTTCGATATGACAATTTTCTCTTATTCATCAATAATTAAATAAAAAAATAATTCTTTTTATTTCTTTTTCCGTAGATAGGAAAAACAATCTGATAATTTAATGCGTAATCAGAATATAACATTATTAATGTAAATGTTATCGGATTTTTATTCAGATCAAGCATAAAGTTTAATTTGTAAATTCAGTTAATACTTTAAGTTAAGAAAAGCTATATTATTCTGTAAAAATAATTGATTAAAAATAAAGCAATATTTCTAATTAGGGAAAAGGTTACAATAGGTAAATAGATGATGGGTAGGAAGAAAGATTCAAATGTTAGTGCAGGACAAAAACTGTTGAAAATGTATCACATTTTGCTATCAGATAATAAACCGCATTATCAATCAGATTTAGCTGAAATACTAAACTGTTCTGCTCAAACAGTAATACGACTAGCTGAACAGATCGAGTTATCTTTCCCTGAATGTTTCTGCTCTGGCAAGGAAAAAAATCGTCGTTGGTATAGTTTGCAGATCAATCATAAAAATACACTAGGTTTAAATTATCAGGAATTACGATATCTAAGTTTGTGCCGTGAATTGTCCAAACCCTTTATTCCACCAGAGATTGGTGAACGTATTGATCAAACATTATTGCATCTTTCTATGTTGTTATTAGAGTTAGATACAAGAGAACACTTTGCAACAAGTACACCTATTGCTTTTTTTACTAAAGGGAAAATTGATTATTCAGAGAAAGTTAACATTATTGAGGACCTATTAAAATGTATTGAAAATAAGACTTTTTGTCATATTCATTACATTGCTAACGGTAATCAACAAGGAAAAAACCACTATTTTGTTCCGCGAAAATTAATTGCAATGAATCATGCCTTATACGTTTATGGCGCAATTTCAAATAACGTTGCGACAGAATTAAAACACAGTACTTGTTTGGCAATTCACCGAATACAAAAGTTAGATTTTATTAATCAAAAAGCCTCTATATCAATAGCTGATCCAATTGAAAATAAAACAATGTTTGGTTTACCTGAACATGAACCTCGTACTTTTTCAATTCAATTTGCCAAATCAGCAGCTGGTTATATTAAAGAAAGAATTTGGTGCGATGAACAAAAAATCGAAGAAATCGAAAATGGCGAAATTATTCTTACTATCACCACATCTAGTGAACGTGAGTTAAACGCTTGGGTTAGGGGGTTTGGAGAGCAAGCAAAGATGATCACATCCTAGTTTTATTGCGATACAAACATAATATATTTTAATTAACATAAATTTAACGAGGAAATAACAATGGCATTACCTATTATTCTTGCAGGTGCAGCTGCAGTCGCTGCAGCAGTTGGTGGCAAAAAAGCATACGATGGTTATCAACTAAAATCAGAAGCTGATGAAATCTTGGAAAGAACCAAAAGCCGATATAACAAACGAAAAGATGAACTGGATGTATTAAACAAAGTTTCAGAACAGAAATTAGAGCGATTAGGTACATTAGAACTTAATATTGGTAAATCATTTGGTGAATTTAAAAAAATTTCCGACGAATTATTAAAACAATTGAAACAAAATGACAATAAAGATCTTAAGTTATCTGTTCCTAAAGTTAAGATGGATAAAATTGAAGAATATTCTTTTTCTACAGTGGGGTTTTTAGGTACGGTTGCAGCATCTGGTGCAGCGGGAGCAGCTGCAAGTTTTGCGGTATATAGCGGAGTGATGGCTTTTGCAGCTGCTTCAACAGGAACACCTATTGCCGCTTTATCTGGCGTAGCTGCATATAATGCCACTATGGCCGCTATTGGAGGTGGATCACTTGCTGCTGGAGGTTGGGGAATGGCTGGTGGAGCAATGGTTTTAGGTGCTGCAGCCATTGCGCCAATGATTGCTATTGCTGGTTTTGCGTATGCAAACCACGCTGAAAAAGCATTAGAAAATGCAAAAAAATCAAGTTCTGAAGCTGACACAGCAATAACAAAAATGGATTTAATTGATAAACATTTATCTAATACAAATAACTATGTGGATAAAATTTATACATCGTTGGAAAAAATCAATCAGACCTTTAATTATTACTTTTCTGCTTTAAAAGAGTTGCATCAAAAGATAGTGGTTCTTGGTTGGGGAGAAGATATTAGCGATAATTCGGAAAAGAGCTTAAGAGTTATTAATAACGGTTATTTATTGGCAGCTATTATGACCGATATTATTACAACCCCACTTTTTAAAATTAAAACAGTATCCGAAGATAGTATTGTTGAAGTCGAAAAAGATAGTGATGGATTCAATATTCTTAATCAAGAAGAATTAGATAATGTATTAATTAACAAAGAAAAAGAATATAAAGATTTTACTCAGGAAATGTAATGATAAAAGCCAAGAATACTTGGCTTTTGTTTTATTGATTATATTAACGAGGACTAAAAATAATGATGAAACAGGAAATGGATTGGGGCGAAGAGTTACATAATACTGTTGTCAAATCTTTGGTAACTT
Organism: Gilliamella sp. Imp1-1; assembly: GCF_001690415.1. Classification (NCBI taxonomy): domain Bacteria; kingdom Pseudomonadati; phylum Pseudomonadota; class Gammaproteobacteria; order Orbales; family Orbaceae; genus Gilliamella; species Gilliamella sp. Imp1-1. Next base: position 3,456 of record NZ_LZHK01000083.1, on the reverse strand, counting down.
CATTTGGATTAGATTTTTTATTATTTAAAGATAATGTAGGTGGAGATGTTGATACCGTTCATAATGCACGACAAAACATTTACGCAACTGATAGAGAAAGAATAAGAAAGGAACAAAATCCAAAATATGATTCACATGAGTATCATTCTCATGCCAATTATATTGAGACAAATCGACAAGGAAAAATCGCTCATCAAGCAAATACCTTAAAAGATGCTTACACAGGGGAAATATTTGCTCAACATGATAAAAAAAATTTAGATCACGTTATTGCTGCAAATGAAATACATCACGATCAAGGTCGAATATTAGCTGAATTATCAGGAACTGACCTTGCTAATGACAGTAGCAATTTATATTTCACTAATGAAACATTAAATAAGTCTAAGAAAGCAAGTTCAATGTCTGACTTTGTAAACAAACTTCAAAATGAACTCACTCAAACTCGTCAAGAAATAGCTATATTAAAACAGAAAAAATCGTTAACAGATCAAGAAAAAAAATCATTAGAAAAGTTAGAAAATAAAGCCGAAGCAAACTTTAATAAAATGCTTGAAATAGACAAAAAAGCACGAGCTAAATACGAGAGAACTGTCAATATAGCCTATTATACTAGCAGTAAGTTTGCTAAAGATGTCGCTTATCAATCAGCTCTTTCTGGTTTTAAGATGGGAACAAGACAGATGCTAGGGCTTATTCTTGCTGAGGCATGGTTTGAACTACGCGATCAATTTCCTTCTATTTATGCAAATAATAAATATAACTTTTCTATAAAAAATTTTTTAAATGATGTTAGCAATGTATTTAATGCTATATGGGAACGAATAAAATTAAAATTTAAAGATTTTTTTTATTCTTTCAAAGATGGTGCTGTCAGTGGTGCGTTATCCAGTGTAACCACTACTGTTACTAACATATTTTTCACTACGCAAAAAATGCTTGGAAAAATGATTCGGGAAATGTGGGGGCATATTACGGCAGCTATAAAATTAATCTTTTGCAACCCTAATTCATTACCTTTAGGTCAATTAGTTAAAGAAGTAAGTAAAATTATTAGCGCTGGAATTTCAGTTGTTTGTGGTACTGCTATTTATAGTATCTGTTCGCAATTATTTGCTTTTCCATTCGGTACCGAATTATCTGCATTTTGTAGTGCACTAGCGACTGGTATTTTAACATTAGCATTTAATCACTATCTAGATAAAGGGACTCTTCCTCAAAAAATTTGGGCTTTTTTGGATAAATTTAAAGATAAATACGAAAGAACTCTCGATTTTTTTAAAGCTGTAAATGCTGAATTAGATAATTATTTAAAAGAGTTGGCAAGGCTAGAGTTCAATATGGATACACAACAATTAGCGTCATTTACATTGCATCTTACTACGACCAATAATGAACTAGAACGCAGCTTTCTGTTAAAAGAGGAAGTAACTCGTCGTGGCATTAAATTACCATTTGAAGCAGGTAATCTTGAGTCAGTAAATTCATGGTTAAAATCATTATGAGTAATTCCCCCCCGTTTCCTTGTTATCAATGTGGAGCTTGCTGTTGCAATGTTAATCGCTCGAAAGAAACACTATTTCTTGATAGTGGTAATGGGGTATGTCGCTATTATGACCATCAAACAAAATTATGTACCATTTATGAAACAAGGCCAGATATCTGCCGTGTAGATAAACAATATCAGCTCAATTATAAAAATAAATATAGTTGGGCTGAGTTTATCGAGATAAACACTATTGCATGCAAAATTTTGAATTCAAAATAACAAATGAACCAGTAATAAAAAATTAGAACGAAAACACCTTAAATTCCTTATGAAGGAAATTCTGATTGCTATAGTGTTGTAATCATAATTAATAATTAATAATTAATAAGGGGAGTATAAATGGCTATTTATAGAGATGATTCAGACCTAGTTTTTTTAAAACAATGTACTAATGAAGATTTAGAATTATTGGTTTCTATATTGACTGTTGATCCTAAGGATAATACCCTTCGGTTTACCGAAACATTAACAAGTGATGCAAGTTATAAACGACATTATCCTAACCATCAATTATATTGGAAATCTATAGCCGCAGAGCTTCAAACATTTGGTGCAAATTCAGGAATGAATCTATTAAGGCAAGGTAAAGGGGTATGTTATCGTGAAATATTAATAGATGTATGCAATAAAACTAACACAATATTGAATGAACCATCATCTTTTTTTATTGAGAAAATTGAAGATGCTTTATTAAATTCACTTCTCAAGCAATCATTAGAAAATATAAGTCAAAAAGACCTTAAAAAAATAGCAGCAGAATTGGGTAATGTTAATTCTAAAGTTACACCATCCATGGTAATGATGGGGATTCAAAATTTTATGACTTCGTCTTCTTTAATTTCAAATTATTTAATATTTAGCATTTTAAACAATTTTGGTTTTAAATCAGGAAATATAATGACAGTAATGTTACCAAGACCTTATCCGAGGCGATATCAGGAATTAGTATTATCTATTTGTTTGGCAATAAACCATTTATGGCTACTATTTAATATTACAGGACCAGCTTATCGTGTAACAATTCCAGCTTGTTTATATATAGCAACCTTAAGAAAAAAATACAATGATGCAAAAATAACGAATCATATATTAAAAAATAATATAGATCTTAAAAAAATAATGGGAAAAAATCTTTAACAAAAGTTTTTTATTTTTCTAATTAAAGTTGTGCTTATCTATTTAGCTATAAAACAATAAGGAGTTATACATGTCAATTTTTAAATTAATTAGTGTGGGTTCTGGGCTTCTTTTAACAACAGCAGCAGTATATACTGCGCAAGATAAAATAGCAAAAGCGTGTGAAGAAGATGAAGATCTTAAATCAATAAAAACAGAAGGGCGAGTATTAGCTAGTTTTGTAACCTCGGTTATTGTTGGTGGAGTTGTTAATAAGCTTATTAATCGCGTTTTTAATTAGTTGTAGGAAAAGACTGGATAGGCCACCAGACCTATCCTAAATTTTGTATATTTAATAGTTAAAGGTGACAGTTAATTCTGTCACCAAATTTTATAATAAACCAACTGATCTATCTTGTGCACAAGACCAATATTTGTTATCTAGATCAATAATATCGGCTTCAGTAGCTAGCAATGTGAGGATTTTCCGCATTGTTTACAGTAATTTGATACAGTACTGTATTGAATATACATAAAAAACTAACGCCTTATTACAGACATGAGATATGGCGCTTATATCATAAAGAAAAAATAACGGTCACTGATTTGGCAAAACGCTTTATGGTCAGTCGGCCTACCATTTATAATGTACAAAAGAAAGCCCAATTGAAGCTTTTTGTGCCTTTAACCAGTAAGAATGAACGTTATAAAACCATTCGTTATGGAATTAAACGTCTGGTTAAAGTCGAAAAATCGATTGAAGATAAATTAAGACGGCAAGCTAAACGCTA
>NZ_LZHK01000082.1:0-407 GCF_001690415.1 Gilliamella sp. Imp1-1 | reverse complement strand
CGTCAACTAATGAAATGGCCGCTGACTTAGGTATAAACTGACGTATTAAGCCATTGGTGTTTTCATTTGTGCCTCTTTGCCAGCTTTTATAAGGCTCCGCAAAGTACACGGTGGTGTTTAAATAATGCTCAATAGCATGATGATAATTAAATTCGGTTCCATTATCAAAGGTGATGCTTTTAACCATTTTTTTAAACGGCGTTAGCAATTTTATTATCATATCTCTCGTTTCGGAGGCGGTACGTTGATTGAGGCGCCCAATTAATACTAGCCCTGTTTTGCGTTCAACTAATGTCACCAATGCTTGCTTGTCTTTACGGCTAATAATCGTATCTCCCTCCAAATGTCCTCGCGTTTTCCGGCTTTCTACATAACTTGGACGTTGTTTAATTGACCGTTTATATCGG